>CALWRD010000059.1 GCA_944383875.1 uncultured Clostridia bacterium
GTAGGATAAAAGAAAAGTTAGGATGGTTAAGCCCGGTAGAATACAGGCTTAAGCATAAGGCTGCATAAAAATAGCGAGGCAGCTAAAACTGCCTCGCTAAAAAGTCTAACTTTTTGGGGTCACCTCATTGCTTGGCAATGAGGAGCCTTTTTACAATTTGTATTTATAAGTTTTTGTGACATTAGTTACCAATGGTTATTAAAAATGCAGGGTTGAATTTTATATAAGTCTGTTGTACAATATAAATATGTTATTACATAAGGATGCCACGGCTAACAGCAGAACAATTATTATGTTAAATTAATATATTCACAAGGCAACAGCAGCAATGGAAATATTTTTTCAAAGATAAAATTTATTATGCAGAACCGTGTACAGGTGTATACGGTTTTTGTATATAATATGTGAGGTGCTTTTATGAAAAAATTAGGATTTGGTTTTATGCGGCTTCCTTTAAAAAATGATGGTGATTTTAAACATGTCGATCTTAATAAAGTTAAACAAATGGTTGATATTTTTATCAGCAGGGGCTTTAACTATTTTGATACCGCTTATGGCTATCATGAGGAAAAAAGTGAGGAAATTCTCAGAGAAGCGGTTGTTAAACGTTACCCTCGTGAAAGTCTTTTAATTGCTGATAAGATGCCTACTATAAGAGTTAAAAGCGCTGAGGATTATCCTATATTTTTTCAAACACAGCTTGAAAGATGTGGTGTAGAATATTTTGATTATTACTTACTACATAATATCTGGAAAAAGAGCTATGCAGAGACCGAAGAATTTGGCGGATTCGACTTTATAGCTAATAAAATCAGTGAAGGAAGAATAAAGCATTTTGGTTTTTCATTTCATGATGAGCCTGAGTTGCTTGAAACCGTACTGAAAAATCATCCGGAAGTAGAATTTGTACAGCTTCAAATTAATTATCTGGATTGGAAAAGTCCAACCGTCAGGGCAGAGGAATGTTATAAAATTGCAAGAAAATACGGCAAGGAAATAATAGTTATGGAACCAAACAAAGGAGGAAGCCTTACTAACTTGCCGGAGGAAGCGGAAATTTTATTCAGAGATTATGCACCTGAAAAATCTCCTGCTTCATGGGCTATGAGATTTGTGGCTTCTCTTGATGGTGTTAAATTAGTGTTGAGCGGAATGAATACTATAGATCAAGTAGAGGAAAATACACTTTTCATGGACAATTTTATTCCATTGAATGATGAAGAAAAAGAAATTATTGAAAAAGTAAGGGCTATTGTTGAAAAAAATTCAGCTATAGGGTGTACTAAGTGCAGATATTGTACGGAAAATTGCCCGATGGAGATACCCATACCAGAATATTTTTCGGCGTACAATACATATAAATTAACTCATAATATGGGAAATGCCGGTATGTACTACAGAAGATATGCAAACGGCAGATCATTGGCTTCACAATGTATAAAGTGTGGCAACTGTGAGGATCATTGCCCTCAACATCTAAAAATAAGGGATTTATTGGAAGAGATAGCACATACTTTTGAAATATAAAATCTATAAATTCTGTATTGGGAGGCATAAGTATGTTGTTAAAAGATATACAAGCAGGACAAACCTGTGTGGTGGAAGAAATGCATCTTCCCTTTGAAATGGAGCGCAGGCTTGAGGCATTGGGTATGACCTCGGGAACGCCTGTATCTGTACTTAACCGCAAAGGGAAAGGAATATTGATTATAAAGCTTAGGGGCAGTCGTTTTGCCTTAGGCTATAACATTACAAACAATATAAAAGTGAGGTTAAATTAATGGAAAATAATTTGACTATTGGCTTTATCGGCAACCCGAATTGTGGTAAAACAACCCTGTTTAATGCATATACGGGGGCGAATCTGAAGGTTGCAAACTGGCCGGGTGTAACGGTGGAAAAGGTTGAAGGTGCAATTAAAGCCCACGGACTTAATATTCATCTGGTGGATTTACCGGGTACTTACAGCTTAACATCCTACACCATGGAAGAAACTGTTGCAAGACGTTTTATTTTAAGTGATGAGGTAGATGTAATAATAAATGTGGTTGATGCTTCGGCATTGGAGCGCAGTTTATATTTGACATTACAGTTGCTGGAATTGGGCAAACCTGTAGTATTGGCTCTTAATATGATGGATATAGTTGAAAAAAGAGGTATGGAGCTGGATCTGCATCGCTTGCCGGAGATGCTGGGTATTCCCGTTATTCCGGTATCTGCAAGAAAGCGCCGTGGATTGGATGTATTGCTGCATGCTGCCATACATCACAAGGATTCCAAAGATCCGGATCCTCTTATACACCAACACAAATATCAATCAAAACATCGGCATGACCATCACAGTGAATATACCATGGTTTATTCCGATGAGATTGAGGATAAAATAGATAAGATAATACCGGAGTTGAATAAAAAATATCCGGATTTGAAAAATTACAGATGGCATGCTATAAAGCTGCTTGAGGGTGACAAAGAAATAACAAAGGATTATCCTATTGATCTGCCGGATGTACTGGATAGAAGCTATGAATCGGATATCATTAATCAGAAATATGATTTTATCGGAGAAGTTATTGATGAGGTGCTCCTCCACAAACAAAGACAGGACAAGCTTACAGAGACAGCAGATAAATTGTTGACCGATAAAGTATTGGGTATCCCCATCTTTTTAGTAATAATGGCAATTACTTTTTTCCTGACATTTACTGTGGGTGATATACTTAAAGGTTATCTTGAAATGGGCATAGAAGTCATTTCAAATGCTGCGGAAGCCTGTCTTGCGGCAGTAAATGCCAATGAAGTGGTTACATCTCTTGTTGTTGACGGTATTATAGGCGGTGTCGGCACTATTGTAACCTTTCTGCCTAATATATTAATTTTGTTTATATGTCTTGCTTTGCTTGAGGATAGTGGATATATGGCAAGGGTTGCATATGTAATGGAAGGTATAATGAGTAAGCTTGGATTATCGGGAAAAGCCTTTATACCTATGTTGCTGGGCTTTGGCTGTACTGTGCCTGCAATTATGGCTTCACGTGCATTGGAGAATAAACGAGACCGTTTTAAAGTTATGCTTGTTACTCCTTTTATGAGTTGCAATGCAAGACTTACCATATACATATTGTTTGCGGAAATGTTTTTTGGAAACAAAGCTATGATAGTAGCGTATTCAATGTATATCATAGGTATTTTTGTGGCTATAGCGGTGTCTGCCATAATACATTTACTTGACCGTAAACGCAGTGTTAATTATTTGCTGATAGAGTTGCCGGAATATAAGCTTCCGGATTCAAGAACCGTTGCAATTTACGTGTGGGAAAAAGTGATGGACTATCTGGAAAAAGCGGGAACCACCATATTCTTGGCTACACTGATAATATGGGCATTGCTTAATTTTGGCTTTGATGGATACACAGCAGATATGTCAAATAGTTTCGGTGCATACCTTGGTAAGTTGCTTACTCCATTTTTCGTACCGATCGGATTGGGTTTTTGGCAAATAGCTGTTGCGCTGATTGCTGGCATATCAGCAAAGGAGGTTGTGGTATCCAGCTGTGCGGTACTCTTTGGAATAGTCAATACAGGTTCACAAGAGGGAATGCTTGCCTTTACAAGTGCTCTTGAGAGTATAGGCTTTGGCACATTAAATGCATTTTGTCTTATGGTGTTCTGTTTGCTGTATATTCCATGTGCGGCAGCATTGGCTACTATCCGCAGAGAAGCTAACAGTTGGAAGTGGATGTGGTTTACAGCCGGATTTCAGCTGTGTGTGGCATGGATAGTTACCTTCTTCGTATATCAGATAGGAAGTTTAATTATTTAAAGAAAAAATTTCTTTGTCAACCGTTGTGATTTTGACATGATTGACTAAAAAAACTAAATTTACAGTGTGCATTTTGTTGGTACAATGATGCGCACTGTTTTTCTATGCAAATCATCTTGTACATATTTAGGCATATTATTTCTAAAGTGATAAAACTTCTGTAGCTAAAAGCGATCCGTCTTACAACCTTTATTTTATTTTTAATACCTTCAATATCTCCATTAAGTATAGTTACTATTTATATAAAAAATGGTGTAGTCGTTTTGGAGCGACTACACCAAATATTATAGACCCTTAAATATTAATGAGGAATTTACATCAATACTGCTTGGTTACTGATATTACTTCATATCCGGCAGCTTTCAAATCTTCAATCAGTTTATCGGTTTCCAGTGAACGAACCTTAATTATAAGTTCAAGGTGACCGTTTTCATTAAAATTACTGATGTTGCGTATATCAATATTATTATTTTTAATTATATTGGTAATATCAGCTATAATTCCGATACTGTCTTTTGTCTTTATGGCGATACGTGTACCTACTGCTTTAACACCCAATATGTCTATAAAAGCTTTAAATATGTCTACACGAGTTACAATACCCACCAAGTAGTTATTGTCATCAACAACCGGTAAAGAACCGATGCGGTTTTCCTTCATTATAAGTGCAGCATCTTCAATAAGAGCATTTTGATTAATGCTGAAAATACCTGTTTTCATGATGTCGCCGACCTTAGTCTTGCTCAACAGATAATTAATCTCGTATACGCTCAAAGAGGTTGCTTTGGATGGATTTACTTCTGCAAGCAGTTTTTCTGTTATAAGACCAATGAGTTTGTTGTCATTATCCACAACAGGGAGTTGTGAATGCTTTGATTCCGTCATAAGCATAAACGCCTTTGAAACTGAAACATTAGGTTCTACTGAAATAGGATTAGTTGTCATTCTTTCACGAACATACATACGTAACACCTCCGCTTTTACACATGATTTATATTTTAATTATATCATAAATATTAAAAAAGGGAAGGATTTATTTAAAAAATTGCTGATTTTATAAAAAATTTCTTCTTTTGCAAATATTATACTTGTTTACTTTGGCTTAATGGTGTATACTTTACTTTGTACGTAAATGATTTAGGAGGATTAATGAGATGAAAGATACAGAGCAGCTCAGCATAAATTGCATACGTGTACTTTGTGCCGAAGCAATTGAAAGGGCAAAGTCGGGACACCCCGGCATCACTATGGGTGCAGCACCAATGGCTTTTGAGCTTTGGAGCAAAAAGATGAAGCACAGTCCAAGTAACCCTGATTGGTTTAACAGGGACAGGTTTGTGCTTTCAGCAGGACACGGTTCAATGCTTTTGTATTCTTTACTCCACCTTTTCGGCTACGGTGTAAGTATTGATGATATTAAAAATTTCAGACAGTTGGGCTCAATTACTCCCGGACATCCCGAAGTATTTCATACCCCGGGTGTCGATGCAAGTACAGGCCCCCTTGGACAGGGCTTTGCCAATGCAATCGGTATGGCAATAGCGGAAAGACACCTTGCAGATAGATTCAACAGGGATGGTTTTAATATAATTGACCATTATTCATATGCACTTTGCGGTGATGGCTGTATGATGGAGGGCATTTCTTATGAAGCTGCTTCTCTTGCCGGTTCCTTGGGTCTTGGCAAAGTGATAGCGCTTTATGACTCCAATAATATAAGTATAGAGGGCGACACCTCTATTACATTTACCGAAAATGTGCGTGCGAGATTTGAAGCCTTGGGATGGCATACTGTCTATGTAGAGGATGGCAATGACCTTGAAGCCATCGGAAATGCCATTGACGAAGCCAAGGCGCAGACCGACAAACCGTCTCTGATAGAAATCAAGACAATCATAGGCTACGGATCACCTAATAAGGCAGGATCTGAGTCATCACACGGTGCCCCTCTCGGTGAAGAAGAAGTGGAGGCAACGAAGAAAAATTTGGGCTGGAATTACAGCGAAAGTTTTTATGTTCCTGATGAGGTTAAGAATTATATGTCTGAACTGACAGGAAGATTGGAAGAGGAAAAGGCACAGTGGGACAAGCTGTATAATGAATATAAGGCAAAATATCCCGAACTTGCGGCAGAGCTTGAGGCTTGGATCGCCGATGAGTTTGCTCAGCAGCTTACAGATGATAGCAGTTTTTGGAACAATGATGAGGAATGTGCAACACGTGACTCATCTGCTAAAATTTTAAATAAAGCGGCAGAAATTATGCCTAATCTTTTTGGTGGTTCCGCTGACCTTGCTCCGTCAAATAAATCTGTAATGAAGAACAGAACTTATTTTACAAAGGATACCCCCGACGGTTCTAATATCCATTTTGGAGTAAGGGAACTTGCAATGACGGCAATAGCAAATGGAATGGTTTTGCACGGCGGAATAAGACCCTATATTGCTACATTCTTTGTTTTCAGTGACTATGTAAAACCTGCCCTCAGGGTTTCGGCTATATCCAGTCTGCCACTTATCAATATCTTTACACATGACAGTATTGGTGTAGGTGAGGATGGACCAACGCATCAGCCTGTTGAACAGCTTGCTGCGTTCAGGAGCACGCCTAATTGT
>CALWRD010000060.1 GCA_944383875.1 uncultured Clostridia bacterium
GTAGGATAAAAGAAAAGTTAGGATGGTTAAGCCCGGTAGAATACAGGCTTAAGCATAAGGCTGCATAAAAATAGCGAGGCAGCTAAAACTGCCTCGCTAAAAAGTCTAACTTTTTGGGGTCACCTCAGCCTTTTTAATGGACTGAGCCCTTTTTCTTTTGGACTAATGCAACAATCATCCTTGCTGCTTAGTCAATATTAATATCCGTACCGTTTGGAAGAGCCTTTTGATTATGCTTAGGCAGGGTAACCCTCAGGATACCGTCCTCAAATTTTGCGGATATATCCTTGGACTCCACGTCGCCTACATAGAAACTCCTGCTGCAAGAGCCTGAATAACGCTCCTGCCTGATGTAGCGACCCTTCTTGTCCTTTTCTTCCTTATCCATATCCTTAGATGCACTGATAGTCATATAGCCATCCTGCAAGTTCAGCTTAATTTCATCCTTCTTAAAGCCCGGAAGGTCAATGTCCAGCTCATAAGCATTGTCGGTTTCACGCACATCAGTCTTCATCATATTCTTTACGTGCTTTCCGTACAGTGGATTGTGACCTCTGCGTGTAGGAAACATGTCAAAATCATCAAAGAAATCATCAAATAAATTCTCACCAAAAATACTAGGCAACATAAGTCATTCCTCCATTCGTATTCATTATTATTTGCCCTGTTGGAAGAACTCATCTTTTGTGTTCTCCTTTTGAACAACTATATTATAGCTCCAATTGTTAGCACTGTCAAGAGGTGAGTGCTAATTATTTATGAAGAATTTATGATTATTTTATTACGAATAAATTTCTTTGACAAGGTAACGCAAAAAAACCGCCTCGGCAGGATGAGCTGCCTTGGCGGTTAATAGTTTAGATCAATTTATTCCTGTGGTGCAGCCTCGCCTGATGCATTTGCGGACACACCGTTAAAAGTAAAGTAGTTAATGTCGCTTAAAATAGGCAGGTCGGAGGCATTGGTATACTCCGTGTCCTCGTTGATGGTAGCCACAACATCGTCAAGACCGCCGTTATAGGATACTACACCGTTTATATCGTAGCTGAATTCCTCAGGCTTATCGCTGTAGATACTAAAGTTAGGTCCTTCGTTATCATGACAAACCACGTTTTCAAGGTAAAGGAATGGATTGGAGTTTGTGGTAACACCGTTGTTGGCATTGCAGTAAGCCTCGCAGTTAATAAGTCTGTGCTTAACCCCGACGTTTTCGCCGCCCAGCTTAAAGCCGTTGTTACCACCCTTACCGTAAGGTGTTTCCGTTCCGTCCTCATTAAGTCTGTAGCCATTCTTATAGGATACGCAGTCCTCAAGGGTAACCGCACCGATGGCTCCTGTATTAACCTTGGTATAGAGATCCCAGCCGTCATCAAGATTATGATGGGACTTACAGCCTCTGAATACGTTGCCCTCTCCAGAAGTAAGCTTACAGCCGAAGCCGTCCGCATTAATCATAGATGGGTCGCAGTTGTTGTAAGACTCACAGTTCAGGATAAGGTTGTTTGAAGGCCAGAGGCTTCTGTCATCGGTTGAGTAGGTGCGGCTTATCTGCAAGCCCATATCACCGTTGTCATGGAAGGAGCAGTCCTCAATAATATTGTTGCTGCCACCCAAGTGGTAGCACTTAAGATTGTCACCGCTGTTTCTGAACTCAATGCCCTTGATATGCCAGTAATTGCCGGTATGTATAACACCGTCGCTTACATTCATAAGGTCAATGGCAACGCTCTTGCCTTCCTCTGCCATAAGGGTCTTAGGTGCCTCGGCAGTGCCGTCATTGCCAAGCTCTATCTCAATAGGAGTAGTCCTGTAGTATACACCCTCCTTAAGGATAATAGTCTGTCCCGGCTGAGCAAAGCCCACAGCCGTATCTATATCATAAGGGCTTGCCTCGGTGCCGTCGCCTTCAAAGCTGCCCTCAGGGGATACATACACCGTCTGAGCCGTGGTATCAACATCCTTGCAGAAGATAGACTGCCTGTAAATAACAGGCTCATAGCTTGTAAGGGCAAGGGAATTGTCGGGAGTATAGATAACGGTAAGCTTGTTTTCTGTATTTGCACGAAGGGATGCGCTAAGCTCAGCACCCGCCTCCTCAAGAGGTATGTCCTCGGCAATGAGAGTGTCGTTAAGCCTTACGCTTACCCTGCCGCTGCTGTTAGGGCTTGCCACGGTAAGCTTGTAGTCCGTATCAAGGGAATACTTTGGTGCAGTAACGTCAAGCTCAGGGGTAACAGCTGTTTCCTCTGTGCTTGTCACAGTCTGGTCATATGCCTTTTCGGTTTCGTGGAAGGAAACATTGCTTACATCTATATCAGCCCATCTTGCAGTAAAGAAACCAACGTAAATAAGGTCGGTATCCTGCACGGTCAGAAAGCTGTCATCATAGTAATATCTTTCCATGGTTTCCCCTGTCTGTGGGTCATAACAGGAGGCATAGATGCCGCCGTTTACACGCCTTACATACAGGTCATAGCTGTTGCCCTCCGCAGGAAACTGACTGTTAAGGGCATAAGGTCCTATCCTTGTGCCGCCGCCGTCGGTAGCCTCAACGCCCTCACGCACAAGCATATTTATACGATTGATATTGGTATTTTTCTCATAGGTTTCGGCAGTAGGGTCGTTAGGCCAGCCTGTACCGCTGTAACCGCCTATGATCATCATATTTGATGCAAATACCATACTGTCCTCGTCGGGTACGGGAATACCCTCTTCATCAAGCACTGCCGCAGTTTCATCAACGGTTTTGCTGCCGTCGGGAGCCTTAAGAGGGATAACATCCCTGAGCATAATACCGAAGGCTTCCTGTCCGTTACGTCTGGTATCGTCATTGTCATGTTCAAGGTACCTGTTTACCTTAACAGTTGCGTAAAGCTCAAAGTCCTTATCAGCCTCAACGGTGGTATAGTAATAGCTGATACCGTCATGGTCATTTGTAATCTTACCGGAACCCTCCCATGAGCGTACGTTTATTGTACCCTCAACGGTGCCGTAGTTTTCGGCGGTAACACCTGTAATGCCATCCTCCTGCTTATCATAGCCGGAGGACTGACCGAATACGGTCTTGCGCCATACGTTGCTTTCGTTCTGCTCTGCAACGGTTTTAAGGGTAAGAGGTGCAAGCTCCCCGTTTGAAGGCACAATGGTAATTTCATATTCACCGGCTGAAGCATATGCTCCGGCGGGAACGGAAACGCTGTAGTCCGTGCCTTCTTCGGCAACTTCCACATCCCCGTTGTCATAAACTATGCCCACTTCAAGCTGAGTGCCGTCAAAGCTTTCACCTATATCATAGGTTGTCCTGGGATAACGGATAAGCTCCAGAGAAACAGGCTGTCTTTCGGACACTTCAATGTTAAGGGGTGCACTTACGCTGTCATTTCCCTTAAGGCTTACACTAAGCTCAAGACTGCCTGCCTTTGAGCTGTCAAAACCGGAAACTTCGTACTCGCCCTGCTTAAGCAGAACCCTGTCACTGCCGTAAAGTGCATAGACAGTCAGCTTGTCTGCCTCGAACTCATCACCCACATAGTAATGGGTCTTTTCCGGCTGCTCCACCTCAATGGCGGTAAGAGGTTCATTTTTGCCCTCCAGTGTAAAGGTGTCATAGGCTCCGCCTTCGGAATAACCCTCTGGGGCATTGTAACTTACCTTAACATTAGCCTTGCCGTCAAGGGTAATAATATCTCCGTCTTTAAGCTCCTTGCCATCAAGGGTCAAGGTATATTCCCCATCTTCAAGGGTGCGTTCCGTACCGTCACTGAAAGCCGCCTTAACCTCTATACCTTCGCTTCTGAAAGGCATACCGCTATAGTATTCGGTCCTCAAAGGAGGATACTCAACCGTAAGGTCCGTACATTCACGGTCGGAAACATTTACCTCTATGGAAGCGCTTACTGTACCCCTTTCAAGGCGGACAGTCTGAGTGCCCGTCTTGGTTGGGCTGTAACCCTTTACAAGATAGTCGTTTACTTCCTCTGTTGAGCCGTCATCATATGTAACCACAGCTTTGAGCCCCTCAAGGTCAAGCTCGTCACCGTAGAAATAGTCCTTTTTATACTCACCGTCAACCGCAAGGGAAACAGCTTTCCTGTCGTCAACTGTCAGCTGAACATCGGTAAAGGTTGCGCTGACGTTCCTTGCTATGTAAAGGCAGGGATAAATATCTCCGCTCATATCCTTAAGCTCGATGGTTTCGGAATTTTCACCGCAGGTAAGTGTATAGGCATTGCCTATCTTTTTTATGGACAGCTCATAGGTGCCAAGGTCCTCGCCGGAGTTTGCGAAGGTATCGGAGAGAGCCTCCCCCTCAGTCTTTTCGGCGGAATTTTCCCTGTAAATAGGATAAAAGGCAATATCATCAGTCTTTTTTTCAGCCCAAGTGCCCACAAATACCGAATTTGTATAGCTGACCTCGTCTGTCTTGTTATATAAATCATCCAGAACGCCAAGTCCCACGGAGCTTTGGTTTGGATTGCTGCTTTCCTCATCTGTGGAAATATCGTCAAGGCTTACGGTAGCCTTAAGCTCAAAATCCGAGTCGGCTGCCGCTGCGGCAGCATAGTAGATAATGCTGTCCTCGTCGTCGGTAAACTTACCGTTGTTGACCTTGTCATTAGTCATGGTAACGGTATCGCCCTCAGCCGTTACGGTAAAGGAATTGCTGCCTTCCTTGCCTGTCCAACCCGACTGCCAGCTGACGTCTGCGGAATATGCCGCCTGTACCGAACCTACCGTTAAGGCAAGTGCAAGGGTCATAGTTAAATATCGTTTCATTTACTGTCCTCACTTTCATAAAAAATATGATTCTCTTACATATAATAGAATACCACTTTTTTGGCATAAAGTCGATAGGAAAATTTATATCAACCATTCCTGACAAATCAAATGATTAAATGTACAGAAGATTTAATAATTTCCTGAAATTTTGCGATTTCTTCCTTATTTAATATGTAAAAAAATGTTATTTTGCGGAGACAAAAAAGCATTTCTTGCGATAACGCAAGCTCTAATATCCCATATTTTTCAGCTCCGAAACTATCTCCACATACTTATCAATCATATCAAAGCCACGGAAGTCCTCCCTTTTAAGGTCAATAAGGTCACCGTGGGACACTCCGTGGATACGTTTGCTTGTAATGGTGCCCCTGAAATTGCTCCAGTGTGCGGAGGGTTCAGGAACAAGTCCGTCATTGTATTTACTGCCCACAGCCCTGCCGATAAGGTAAGGAATTGTCAGAATAGGGTCACTGAAAGCACAGCCCATAACGGAAGAAAAGCTTTGATAATAAACATCGGGACTGTCCTTGACCCGTCCGTTAAACTTTGCGGCATATTCCTCGGTGAGCATATGCACGGCCATCTTAAAATCAGGGTGTTTATCTCCGTATTTTCTGAAAATATTGTTGATAATCTCCGAAACGCTGTCCACAACAGGAGTGGGAATATGCTTTAAGAGCACGTCCGCAAACTTAACCCCATAGTGGGGCGTACCCATGGTGGTAAGACTGGCAATATATTTTCCCATATCATAAGTATGTATCATCTGACGGCAGTCCAGACCGCCCTTTGAATGGGCGATGATATTGATTTTTTCCGCTCCCGTCTGCTCCAGTATCTCAAGCACACGCCTGTGCAGAAGCTCCGCATTGCTGTCAATGGTTGCCCAGCCCTCCTGATTGCCGTAAAAGATTTGAGCACCCAGTGCCCTTAAATGCTTTGGTATCCTGCCCCAGTAGTTAAAAAAACGAGCGTCTCTGAAACCCACACCGTGCACAAGCAGGATAGGGTAGCGGGTATGGCAGACCTGATTTTCAATCCGGGAGGGCATATCGTTTAATTTATATTCGTAGTAGTCGTATTCCTTTGCGGCGATATGCCTTAAATAAATCATAACTATAATGTTTATCCCCGGAATAAGTACAAACATAAAGCAGATAAGTCGTTTAAGCACATTAAGCCAGCGGGAAGTAAAAATCACCCTGAGCATACCGTTCAGTGCCGTAAAGCAGATGATAAAGACCGTAAGCAGAATGTCCCATACAAGGCTGCTTAAAGGCAGTGAAACACAGTGAAGGGCTATGGGATAAAAAACAAGCTGAATAAAGCTTAAATAAAGACTTAAATTCAGCAGCCTTTTGCCGCTGTACAAAAAATTAAGCCTGTGTGACGAAGTCCTGTGCCTGCCTATGGGATAAATATTAAGGCGCAGAAGGGCATAAATCGACAACAGGAGATAAACCCCGTATAAAGTCCCCTTAAGTATTTCCGACATAATCGGAAAATGGGGAGCAAAAATAAGTACAAAGGCGGCAGGATACTTTGCGGTAAACCTGAACTTGCCAAATAAATCAAGCAAAATAAGCACTGCCGCCGCAATCCAAAGCAAAAGCATATTTTCCTCCTAGTTTAAACCGGCACCCGCTTCTTTCCCTTTAAGAGGGCAGGAAAAAAGCTCATTGCAAGCTGACTCAAACTCCCGTATATTTTTAGCCTTTTTGATACGCTTTGCCGTCTTGTCACAGTCCTCAAAGAGCAGCAGCATATAGCTCAGTACCTCCTTAAGCTTGTGCATAAGGGGAACAGTGCCGCTTAAGACCCTGCTGTAGTCCTCATAAAGCGCCGAATAAAAAGCCTTAAGCTCCTCAAGGGTAACATATCCCCCCTCTTTAATGATGCGGGGAAGGGCAGGGTTTATCACAACGCCTCTGCCAATCATAAGGGTGTCGGGCTGTCCGAAACGTTCTGTAAAATTCTTAAAGTCGTTTATCGTAAAAATATCCCCGTTGTAGCAAAGCTTGTTTTTGCTGTGTTCCAAAACATAGGCGTACATATCCCAATCAGGATGATTTTTATACATATCCGCTCCCGTACGGGGATGCACAATCAGCTCGGAAATGGGATAGCGGTTGAAAATCTCAAGCAGGTCATAAAACTCCTCGGGGCTTTTTCTGCCAAGTCTGGTTTTAACGGAAATGGTATAGCCCCTTTCAAATATCCTGTCAAGGAAACGGTCAAGCTCTTCGGGATAGGCAAGAAAGCCCGAACCCTTGCCCTTTGCCGTCACCGTGCCGGAAGGGCAGCCCAGATTTAAGTTAAACTCCCTGTAGCCGTATCCTTCAAGTATCCCGCAAAGGGCGATAAAACCTTCCGCATTGTTGGTAAGTATCTGTGGTACAAGGTGCATACCATCATTGTTTTCCGGCAGAATATCCCTCTCCGTTTTTGAAGGCAGTCCCTTAAAGCTTGGGGTGATAAATGGAGTAAAATACTTGTCCATGCACCCAAAAAATCTATGCTGATTTTTGCGAAAAATATATCCCGTGATGCCCTCCATGGGGGCTAAATATATCTCCATCAGAACTTAATCACCTTAGGCTCATGGGTAAAGGAACATATCTGCGCCGTTACGTTTTTAAGGTAAAACACCTCGGTGTTGCCGTCTCCGGGGCTGTACATATTCGAAAGTGAGGGATATGATTCAAGCATATGCTTTTGTGCCTCAATGTCATCGTCAAGGACTGCCTCCCCCGCAACTCTTATCCACTTGTCCCCCAGCATACCGCAGAGTTCCACCTTGGGATTTTTCTTCATCTGCTCAGACACACTCTTTACCTTGCCCGTCTGTATGTACAGCCTGTCCTTGTAAATGTCCACCGTGCCGAAGGGACGTACCCTTGGCTGATCTCCCTCCATGGTGGCAAGATAGTAAGTTCCGCATTGCTTTAAAAATTCATAAACCTCATTCATAAAATAACATCTCCTTTGTAATTTATAATTGTATTTTAACATAAAGAGGGCATATTGGAAACAATAATCTTTGCATAAAAAACCGCCGCACAAAAGCGACGGTTTAAATTCGGCATAATTTTACCTCTTTATATCGTAGTTCATATTCATAAGGTTGCGTATGGTCTGAACATCATCGGTAATATTTGCATCACCGTGAATGGTATGCTTAAGTGCACTGCTTGCAACCGCAAAGTTAATCATATCCATAGCCTTATAGTCATTCATCATGGCATAGATAAGACCGCTTGCAAAGGCATCGCCGCCGCCGACTCTGTCAAGTATGTTAAAAGTAAACATCTTACTTTCAAAGGTGTGACCGTCATACCACATATACGCCTTCAGGCTGTTTTCACTGCCGCTGTGGGCATAACGCACATGACGGGCGATACACTTGATATTAGGATAGCTTTCGATAAATCTCTTGAATATTTCGTCCTCCTGCTCATAGCTTGGCTGAAGAGGTATATCATCCTTCCAGTCACCCTTGCTGTGATCCTCCTCATCCTTCCATAAATGATAAGGCTCAATGCCAAGGAGCACATCCACATAGGGCAGACACTGGGTACAGAAATCCCTTGCCGCCTCCCATGACCACAGGGCGCTGCGGAAATTTCCGTCAAAGCTGACTGTCATGCCCTTTTCCTTTGCAACCTTAAGTGAATCAAGTATAAGCTTTGCACAGTTTGATCCCAAAGCAGGAGTAATACCGCTTAGATGAAGCCAGTCATAACCCTCCAGAAGTTTGTCCAGATCCACTTTGCTGAAGTCATACTCCGTAATTGCAGAATGCTTGCGGTCGTATATAACCTTACTTGCCCTTATACCGTAACCGGTTTCAAGGTAGTAGCTGCCAAGGCGATGGGTAGGCGTTTCCTCGGGGGTACTTAAAATAACCGGTGAACAGTGAACATCGTTGCTTCTTAAAGCCCTTATTGCACTCTTGCCAAGGGAGTTGTTTGGCACCACGGTGAAGAAAGTAGAGTCAATACCAAGGTTTGCAAGGGCAAGGGCGATATTTGCCTCACTTCCGCCGTAGCTTGCTTCAAAGCTTGTTGCCATACGTATTTTATCATAATTGGGAGGGGTAAGTCTGAGCATAATTTCGCCGATAGTAAAAAATTTCTGTGGGCTTTCGTTGCCATGCAAAATAGGATTAAAGTGTTCCATATTAAATCTCCTTATCATTGTGTATTGATAATATTATATATTAAAAACCGTGGAATATCAACAAGGAAGTGCATTAAG
>CALWRD010000061.1 GCA_944383875.1 uncultured Clostridia bacterium
CAACTTAAGGATGAGTACAAGGATTGCGTTAACAATGAAAAGCATTTTGCATTGGCAGCAAGACAGGCGTGTATTAATATGAAAAACGATTTAAGGAGATGTATTTGAGATGCAAAAGACCATCAAGGCTGAATTGATACTTGAAAACGGTATGAAGTTTAAGGGAAGCGCCTTCGGATATGTCAAGGAAACTGTGGGCGAGGTTGTCTTTACCACAGGTATGACAGGTTATCAGGAAACATTAACAGACCCATCCTTTGCAGGTCAGATAGTAACTATGACTTATCCTCTTATAGGCAACTACGGCATCAACCTTGACGATATGGAAAGCAGACGTCCTTTCCTTAAGGCACTTATAGTAAGGGAAAAGTGCGATATGCCTAATAACTGGAGATGCGAAATGGAGCTTGACGGCTTCTTAAAGCAGAATAAGATAATGGGACTTGAGGGCATTGATACAAGAGCGCTTACAAGGACCATCAGAGAAAAGGGCTGTATGAAGGGTATAATCACCACAAGGGTGGATGACCTTACCCCAAGCCAGATTAAGCAGAAATTTGATTCTTATACAAATGTAAATGCGGTAAGAGAGGTTACTATTGACGAGCCTTACACCGTAAGCGGCAGCGGTACTCACCTTGCCGTACTTGACTGCGGCATTAAGAGTGGTATTATCCGTGATCTTGCAAAGAGAGGATGCAGGCTCAGTGTATTCCCTGCGTTTACTTCAGCTGACGAAATATTGGCAGTTAACCCGGATGCTGTTTTCCTTGGAAACGGACCGGGAGATCCAAAGGATATTCCCGAGGTTATAGAAACTGTCAGACAGCTTATTGCAAGTGGAAAGCCCGTGCTTGGCATCTGTCTGGGACATCAGCTTATCAGCCTTGCACTTGGCTGCAACACCGAAAAGCTTAAGTTCGGTCATCACGGCGGAAATCATCCTGTTAAGGACTTGCAGACAGGCAGGGTATATATTACAAGCCAAAACCACAACTATGTTGTATGCGACCTCTGCGATGAGGTTGAGCCAACCTTTATTAATGTAAATGACGGCAGTATAGAGGGTATACGTCATAAGACAAAGCCGATCTATTCAGTGCAGTTTCATCCGGAAGCAAGCCCGGGACCTCTTGATACTCAGCCGCTTTTTGACAGATTTTTAAAGATTATTGAGGAGGTTAAGACTAATGCCTAAGGATAATTCAATTAAAAAGGTTCTTGTTATCGGTTCCGGCCCTATTGTAATCGGACAGGCAGCGGAGTTTGATTACTCCGGTACTCAGGCTTGTCAGTCCCTTAAGGAAGAGGGGGTTGAGGTAGTACTTGTAAATTCTAACCCCGCTACCATTATGACTGATATCGGTATGGCTCATTATACTTATATTGAGCCTCTTACCGTCGATTTTGTGGAAAAAGTAATTGCCAAGGAAAGACCTGACAGCATTATTGCGGGTATGGGCGGTCAGACGGGACTTAACCTTAGCTGTGAGCTTTATGACAAGGGTATACTAGATAAGTATAATGTCAACGTCATCGGTACTTCCATTGAGTCTATTAAGGAAGGCGAGGACAGGGACAGCTTTAAGCAGCTTATGGAGCGCACAAATCAACCCATCGTTGAAAGTGATATAGTAACCGATGTTGATTCAGCTATTGCCTTTGCGGAAAAAATAGGTTATCCGGTTATTGTGCGTCCTGCTTATACCCTTGGCGGTACAGGCGGCGGTATTGCTGCCAACGAGGCAGAGCTTAGGGAAATTTGTACTCAAGGTCTTCACTTAAGCCGTGTAGGTCAGGTGCTTATTGAAAAGAGTATTGCAGGCTGGAAGGAAATCGAGTTTGAGGTTATGCGTGACGGGGCAGGCAACTGTATTACTGTCTGCTCAATGGAAAATGTTGACCCCGTAGGCGTACATACGGGTGACAGTATAGTTGTGGCGCCTGCTCAGACACTTACCGACAAGGAGTATCAGATGCTCAGGACGGCAGCTATCAATATTATTGATTCAATCGAAATCAAGGGCGGATGTAATGTTCAGTTTGCACTTGACCCTAACAGTTTTAACTATGCTGTTATCGAGATTAATCCTCGTGTCAGCCGTTCTTCCGCGCTTGCATCTAAGGCGACGGGTTACCCTATAGCTAAGGTTGCGGCTAAGATCGCATTGGGTTATAATCTTGATGAAATTAAGAATGCTGTTACGGGCAAAACTTTTGCATGCTTTGAGCCTACCATAGATTACGTTGTACTTAAGATACCACGCTGGCCATTTGATAAATTCTTCGGCGCAAAGAGAACCCTTGGTACCAAGATGATGGCTACCGGCGAGGTTATGAGTATAGGCAAGAGTTTTGAAGCTGCACTTTTAAAGGGTGTGCGTTCACTTGAAATAGGTCAGTACGGACTTGAAAGAAAGTCATCCAAAGCCAAAAGTCTTGATGAGCTTAAAAAGCGGGTTCAGGTGCCAGATGATGAACGCCTTTTTGACCTTGCGGAAATGTTAAGACGTGATTACAGAGTGGAAAAGGTATGCCAGATTACAGGTATGGATCCATTCTTTGTAAATAAGATAAACAATATTGTTCAGCTTGAGGAAGAGCTTAAGACAATGAAACTTGAGGATTTCAACGAGGAAAACCTTCGTTACTTTAAGGAAAAGGGTTTTTCGGACAAAGCTATCTCACGCTTTGTGGGATGTACACCACCGGATATTTACAAGCTCAGGCAGCAGTTTAATATATTCCCTGTATATAAGATGGTTGATACCTGTGCAGGTGAGTTTGAGGCGGTTACACCTTACTATTATTCAAGCTATGATATGGAGGACGAGACTGTTATCTCCGATAAGAAGAAGGTTATGGTTATCGGTTCCGGTCCTATAAGAATAGGTCAGGGTATTGAATTTGATTACTGCTCGGTACATTGTATAATGTCTCTCAAAAAGGCCGGCATACAGACTATTATCGTAAACAATAACCCCGAAACCGTAAGTACCGATTTTGATACTGCCGATAAACTTTACTTTGAGCCCCTTACAGAGGAGGATGTGCTCAATGTGGTTGAAAAGGAACGTCCTGACGGTGTTATCCTCCAGTTCGGAGGTCAGACAGCAATCAAGCTTGCTAACTTCTTTGATGAGATGAATATACCTATTTACGGTACTAAGCCTGAGCAGATCGACGCTGCCGAGGATAGGGAAAAGTTTGATGAAATCCTTGAAAAGCTTAACATCAAGAGACCAAAGGGTCATGGTGTATGGAGTGTAAACGAGGGCATTGAGGTTGCTGAAAAGCTTGGTTACCCTGTACTTGTACGTCCAAGCTATGTTCTGGGCGGTCAGGGTATGGAAATTACCTACAACAAGGAAGAGCTTGTTAAGTATCTTGCGGAAGCCTTTGAAAAGGACAGCAAAAATCCTGTGCTTATTGACCGCTATCTAAGCGGACGTGAAATAGAGGTTGACGCTATCTGTGATGGTACGGATGTATATATTCCGGGTATTATGGAGCACCTTGAAAGGGCAGGTATCCACTCAGGTGACAGTATTTCCATCTATCCTCCACAGCACATAAGCGAGGAAATCAAGAAGCAGATTATGGAGGAAACAAAGAAGATTGCTGTTGAGCTTAAAGTAATCGGTATGATCAATATCCAGTTCATTGATTACAATGGTGAGCTTAACATTATCGAGGTTAATCCACGTTCTTCAAGGACCGTGCCTTATATTACAAAGGTAACGGGTGTGCCCGTTATAGATATAGCTACAAGGGTAATGCTTGGTGAAAAGCTTGCGGATATGGGCTACGGCACAGGCATCTGTGATATACCCAAGATCGTGGCTGTTAAAGTGCCTGTATTCTCCACTGAAAAGCTGCCACAGGTTGAGGTTAGTCTTGGACCTGAAATGCGTTCAACAGGTGAAGTTCTTGGTGTCGGATATAATCTTCAAAATGCACTTTACAAGGGCTTTTTGGCTGCAGGTATGACCCTTCCTAAGCCCGGCAGTACAATCATTGCAACTGTCAGGAGCAAGGATCACGAAGAATTTGTTGAGCTTGCAAAGAGACTTGAAAAGCTGGGTTGCCGCTTCATAGCCACAAGTGGTACCGCTAAGGCTATTGCAGATGCAGGTCTTGAGGTTAAGACTGTTAAAAAGATCAGCGAGGGTGTACCTAATATTATTGATACCATCCGCAGCGGCGTGGTTGATTTAATTGTTGATATACCTAAGAAGGCTAATAATAAACACTCCGACGGCTTCAAGATCAGACGTACAGCCGTTGAAAGCTCTGTTACTCTTATTACTTCAATGGATACCTTTAAGGCTATGGTTGATGTTATGGAAAAACAGATTGATGAAAGTAAGCTTGATATCTTTGATATTAACAGAGATTTGAGATGACATAATATAATATAATATAATATGTAAAAAGGGGACTGTTGTAAAATAGAAATCTATTTTGCAACAGTCCTCTTAATTTTAATGTTTTTTATTTTTTACAAATATGAAAACTGCCATAATGGCAATTACAATTCCAAGGACAATTAAGCCCAAGGAAATATAGTTATATGGAACATTTGCAGCTACATATACTGATGTGGGACCGTCCGCTCCTCCGATAATACCTATAGCGTTTGTATTTGCATCCGGTATAAACGGGTCAACAAACTGCATTATAATGCCCACCAATGCACATATAACGGCAATTATGGAAAAAACTGCACTTTTATCCACGTTATTAAGCCTCCTGTTTATCAGTTGAACTTTTCAAGCAGGTATTTAAAAGTGGTATCCGGTACAAGTTTACGTATCTGCAAAAAGTCTTTTTCCTTAAGACAGCGGCGTACACGACTTGCACTTATTACTTCGCCGTTGCTTTCTTTTCTTGGAACTACTCTGAATTCTACGCCGTAAGCCGGAAGGATGCGCTTCATTGTTTCGTTATAGCGGTTGGTTACTACATCGAGAGGCTCCTCGCCTGCAAAGCGGACTTTTATATCAAGTGCCGGAGCAATATATTTGCCGAATATTTCAACATCCATGGAAGGGTCGACCTTAACTTCCCCCGGATTATCCTTATTAAAGTATTCGGGGAAGGTAAGGGTTGAAATCATAAAACTGCCGCTTGGCATAACAAATACATTCTTAAGGTCAGCCGTACCTTCCTTAACTAGTCTGAATCTGTCCTCAAAGCAGAATACGGATTTATCTTCTTCTACCACAAATATATAGAGGACATCACACTGTGACGCCGCCTGTTCAATAAGATAACGATGTCCCAGAGTAAATGGATTGCAGTTCATAACTATGCTGCCTGCAATACCGCCTTCTGGAACAGGCTGCTTTTTAAGGCTCAGCTCTTTTACAAATTCGTAAAGTTCCGGATTTGAAGCGGCAAGGGTATCTGAGGCGGACTGCGCATCATCACTGTAGCTGAAATATCTGCCTGTATCCGTAAGATGTAGGTATTCTTCAAGGCTGTCCGATATGGTGTTAAATATCTGCTCGGCTATCTTGCCGTTTATGATATGGTTAAAATGCTCCGGAGAGTCAAGGAAGTATTCGCGGTGCTCCTGAGTTTCTTTAAGTATGAGGTCAAGCATATAGTTGACATCAAGCCCTTTCCTGCGGTACACCTCATAGTGACGGTAAAGAAGTATGATTATATCCCCTTCTTTAAAGCGTATGTTTCTTAACTTTTTATTTATTTCAACATCAGCCTCGATACCGTAGTTGACTACTTCGTATCCGTCAAAGTCACGACAGATGTATCTTTGCAGCTGGCTTGGTATGGTGTATTTGTCCTCAACATATCTGCCCATTGCAACACACTTACCGAAAAAGTGTACGGTATGTACGGTTTCCGGTGGCGTATGGGTGGTAAGCCTTTTTCCGTCAACTATATTGTAGTAGTCCGTATGGAAGTCCGCATACCGCCTTAAGCCGTTTACTTCCACAACGCTGGGGCGCTTAAGGATACCCTGCACGTATTCCGGCGTATAAAGCTCTTTGTAAAACTGCTTTACATCCTCGGCATAGTTAGGATCCTTTGCCATAACATGGAGGTAAGGTTTGCGTTTAAAAGGAGGCAGTCCTCTTGCACGCAGCATATAATTAAGGGTATATATTTCCGGGTACAGGAAAGTGAATACTTTTATACCCTTGGCTGCAAGTGTAGGCAATACGTCGGTTGCAAGGTCGTAGCTCATTGCAAGCTCCTGACAGATGGAGTTTATGTTTATAAGCTCTACCTTGTCATTATCTTTATAAAAGAATACATTGCTGTTTACCCCTATATATACGACTGCATCAAGTTCAATATCATCACAATTAAGTATGTCAAACCTTCTGCCGGAGTCGGTGATACGTATATTTTCTATAGGGATATGTACAAGTGTACCGTGTTTGACAGGCGAATACTTCTTGTATAAATCAATAATGAAACTGCTGTTGCCTACAAGGGCTATGTTTTTGTATCTGTCATCGAGTATATTCATAAGGTCGTCCAGCATTTCATCCGTATAAGGATAGTCAGTTAAAGACCAGTTGAAAAGCTCGTTTGTCATCATCCTCATAAAAAGCTGTGAAAGCATACAGGACTCTGTGTTAAACCTGTCATAATAGACACGCCTTAATAAAAACTTGTTGTAGTCGGTATCAATGATCAGGTTGCTTTTTGTGCTGCTGAGCATGGAAGCAATGTCATGGTATACAGCGGCGCCTGTGTCCGGAACAGCTTCGCCTTTTTCAATATACAGGCTGACAGATATATCGGTACCTTTTAAAGTTTCCGTAAACTTGGCGGCAATATCTGTGTAGCCTATTACGGCAATTTTGGTATAACCCATTTCGCGCAGATACAGTGGTATAATTTCAGTGCCTTTTTTAACAAGCTTATCCCAGTTTCTTGCAGCTTCAACGGGTTCGTTAGGAGTAATCCTAGCCGGTGTTTCACCGTTAGTCATGCTACTCCTCCCCCTTTACAATTACATTTTTATTTTTTGTTTATCCTGAATTTAGGGCAAAAATCTTTCACTAATTATACAATATTTACTTGACTTTATCAATCACTTATATAAATATTTTTAAAAATTCGGCATTTGGCACAAAAATAAAAGAGTTGACTATATTTTGCTTATATTATAAAATATTGATATAAGAGTTATAGGATGTATTGTGTTTTTGGATTTATCGGCTTTTTTTATGTATTGACCTTTATTACGGAGGGCTTGTATGGATAAGGTAAAGGGTTTTTTTAAGCATATTTTTAACAGAATTTTTATACTTATAAGATGGATTTTCTTCTCGGCTTTTTCCGGTGGGATAATCGGACTTGTATGTGTTGCCTTTTATGAGCTTTTGCACCTTGCGGTGAAGTTCAGGGAAGGGCATGACTGGATTATATTGGGGCTGCCCTTTGCCGGTTTGGCTATTGTCTGGTTTTATAAAATACTTAATGACAGCAATGACAGGGGTACAAACCTTATTCTGGAATCAATCAGTTCCGGTGAAAAAATTCCTATAAAGATGACTCCGCTTATCTTTGTGTCAACGATTGTAACTCATCTTTTCGGCGGTTCTG
>CALWRD010000062.1 GCA_944383875.1 uncultured Clostridia bacterium
GCTTTGTGTGGAACGTATCAACAACGCCTTCGGCAGCATAGACGCAAATCAGGGTGACCCACACCTGGGCTGGGATACGGATCAGTTCCCGACAGATGTATATGCTGCTACTCTGGCTATGCTTGAAGTAATACGTGCGGGAGGCTTTACAAACGGCGGACTTAACTTTGACGCAAAGGTACGCCGACCTTCCTTTGAGTTTGAAGACATCGCCCATGCTTACATAAGCGGTATGGATACCTTTGCCCTTGGACTTATCAAAGCATATGAAATAATTGACGATGGCAGAATTGATGCCTTTGTCAAGGAAAGATATTCCGGTTATGAAAGCGGAATAGGAAAGGAAATAACCGAAGGCAAGGCTACACTGGAAAGCCTTGAAGAGTATACCCTTACCCATCCCGAACCACAGCTGCAAAGCGGCAGACAGGAATACCTTGAGTCAATATTAAATACAATACTTTTCAGATAAAAAGAAGGCTTCCCGCAAAAACGGGGAGCCTTAAACTTTTAATTAAAAACATTTCATTCAATGACAGAAAACCTATAATATTTCCGTTTCCACCCTATCCACAACCGCATCGGTATTATTTTCAATATAATCTATAACCGTATTCATCATCCGATCAACATGAGCAGCCTCATTGCTGACACAGACAAAACCTATAACTATGGAACGATGTACATCATGCCTGTCAACCTCGGCAATGGATATATTAAATTTATGCTTTGACTTTTCTATTATACTCTTAACCACCATACGTTTTTCCTTAAGGCTGGTAACCCATTCGGCAGTAAGGTAAATCGTGCATGCGCCTATAAACATAATATCATCCCCTAAGAATTATTATTATCCGATTATACCATAATATATAGGCTTATTCAATCAAGTATATGTTAAAGTAATCAGAACTTTTTAACTTCGTTAAAAAGTCGGCTTCGCCGCCCGAATTACTCTCTTTCGGTTCATAATCAGAACTTTTTAACTTCGTTAAAAAGTCGGCTTCGCCGCCCGGAAAAGCACTTTTGCTTCACAAAAGCCAGCCCTGCGGGGCTGTCCGCATTACTTTTTTTGCGGTGCACAAAAAGCACTTTTGCTCCGCAAAAGCAAAGCTACGCTTTGACGGATTACTTTTTTCCGCTGCAGAATTACTTTCTTCCGGTTCACAATGAAAAAGGGCACTGCAAAGCGCAGCACCCACAGTTAAGCCGGTGGCGGGACTCGAACACGTGACCTGCGCATTACGAATGCGCTGCTCTACCAACTGAGCTACACCGGCAAGCAAAAAGTATTATAGCATACGTAAAAGTAAAATGCAAGTAAAACATTGATATTTTTGCAGGCAGCATTTTAACTTATAAGGCATTCCTTACGAGCTAAAATTATATTTTTCGCTCTTGCAATATTCCTTATTTTACAATATAATAAAAGAAGTATGGGCTTTTATCGCTCTTAAATCGTTTATCAACAAGGAGGAAATCAACTATGGCAAAGGGATTTGGCGGCTTCGGAGGTATGGGTGGCATGAATATGAACAACCTCATGAAGCAGGCACAAAGAATGCAGAAGCAAATGGAACAGGCACAGGCTGACCTTGAAAATAAGGAATTTGAAGTAACAAGCGGCGGCGGTGCCGTTAAGGTAGTTATTACAGGCAAAAAGGTACTTAAGTCAATAGAAATTCAGCCCGATGTGGTTGACCCAGATGATGTGGAAATGCTTCAGGACCTTGTACTGACTGCCGTAAATGAGGCTATAAGACAGGCTGATGATGCAGTTACAAGCACAATGGGACAGATAACCGGAACAGGTATCCCCGGCGGACTGTTTTGATGGCGGCTTGGAGTGAGCTTTAATGAACTACTACGGAAACTATGTAACAAAGCTGATAGAAGAGCTTTCAAGACTGCCGGGCATAGGCGGAAAAACAGCACAGCGGCTTGCCTTTTACATCTTAAATATGCCTAAGGAAAACGCTGAGCAGCTGGCAAAAAGCATAATTGAAGCTAAAGAAAATGTAAAGTACTGCTCAATATGCTGCAACCTTACGGATGAGGATCCCTGTTCGGTCTGCCGCAATCCAAAGCGCAACCACAACCTTATTATGGTAGTTGAAGAACCCAGGGATATGGCAGCATATGAAAAGACCAAGGAGTTTAACGGACTGTACCATGTCTTGCACGGTGCTATCTCACCCATGAAGGACATTACCGCAGAGGATTTGCGTATTAAGGAACTGCTTGCAAGGCTTAATGAGAATACAGAGGAAGTAATACTTGCTACGGGCACCAGCATTGAGGGTGAAACAACCGCCATGTATCTCTGCCGTCTTATAAAGCCCCTTGGCATTAAGGTAAGCAGGATAGCAAACGGCGTACCTGTGGGCAGTGACTTGGAATATGTGGACGAGGTCACTCTTTCAAGAGCCCTTGAAGGCAGAAGGGAAATGTAAGATGAAGATTATTAAACCATATTATATAATAGAGGATGAAATTGATCCGAAAAAAATGATGCTGACCCTTGAAAAAGCAGGCAGAACCTGCTATAAAAGCGAGGGTAGAATAGGCGACGGCACCGCAGAAAAGTTTATCGCAAACATAATAAAGCGTGGACATGAATCGGTGCTTGAGCACGAAAAGATTACTGTCAGATTTATATGTGACAGGGGAGTAACCCACGAAATTGTAAGACATAGGATAGCAAGCTACAGTCAGGAAAGTACACGCTACTGCAATTACAGTCAGGACAAATTCGGCAATGAGCTTACCTTCATCAAGCCCTGCTTCTGGAATGAAGATGATGAGCAATACAAGCTGTGGCTTGATACAATGCAGTACATTGAAGACATGTACAATAAGCTGATTGCCTCCGGTGCAAAACCCGAAGAGGCGAGAAGTATCCTGCCCAACAGTCTTAAAACCGAGATCGTAGTCACTATGAACCTTCGGGAATGGCGTCACTTTTTCAAGCTCAGGACGGCACCTAACGCTCATCCCCAGATAAGGGAGATAAGTCTGGCATTGCTTGATGAGCTTAAGGAAAAACTGCCTGTTATCTTCGGAGATATATAATATTTATTATGCGGTGCTGAAATGCACCGCTTTTTTTTGCAAACACAATTATATTTGTTGAAAACATTTTGCACATATTATATAATGCAATCAGACCACCGTAACAAATCAATATCAAATGAGGATATAACATATGGATAACAAAGAAAAAAATTATATGACGGAAGGAATGTGCTACGGACTTTGTTTCGGAATAATGGCAGGGGTTGTAATCGGCATATTTACAGACAATATCTCCCTATGTATTTCCCTAGGCTTGCCGGTAGGTATGCTGTTAGGTCTTTGTGTCGGTTTAAACATAAAAAAAGAAAATGACAATAAAAAATAGCCTCTGAATTAGGTTATAATAATTCCCAAGATAATAGCATCAAATTATCTTTCTGAACACCTAATCAGAGGCATATTTATTTTACACACGAACTATATAATTTTCCTTACGTGGCTTAGGCTTTGGAGCTTCTGCGGCAGGATAGCCGAGAATACAGTTGCCCACACCCCTATAGCTTTCCGGAATACCCCACTTTTTAAGCAGCTCCTTGCCCTCGGGTCTGTCAAAGGTTTCCCTTGCACGGTTGATCCAGCAGGAGCCGAGACCTATTGCGTGGGCGGCATTCATCAGATTGCCCATAACAAGACTGCCATCCTCAACCCAAGTAGGTCTGTTTGTATCAGCCAAAACAACCACAACGGTAGGTGCACCATAAAACGGATCCTTATTAACGCCCATAATTTCAGCATTTATATCGGAAAGCAGCTTAATGGTAGGCTTATCCTGCACCACCACCATTATGGGAGACTGCATCCCCATACCAGTGGGAGCATATTCGCCCGCTTCCAGCACCAGTTTAAGCTCATCACTACTTATCTGCTCGCTTTTATAGGCACGGCAGCTGCGCCTCGTCTTTAAATCATCTATAGTTGACTGCATAAAATTACCTCCTTGTGTTTTGATAATTAAAGTATACTCTTACTAAGTTTACTTTTCAAGTCAGACTTTTTTGTAAAATATTCGTAAATAATAATAAACATTTATAACATTTATGCAGAGAGGTATGTAACTTATGAATAGAGTTGTTGTAACGGGAATGGGAGCCGTCACTCCTATAGGTAATAATATAAATGAGTTTTGGAACAGTATTAAAGCAGGCAAGGTGGGTTTTGCTCCTATATCGGGTTTTGACACAGAGGAATATTCAGCCAAACTCGCCGCAGAAGTCAGGGATTTTAATCCCACAGATCATATTGACCGTAAGGCGGCAAGGCGAATGGACAGATTTTCACAGCTTGCCGTTACCGCAGCCAGCGAGGCGGCAGCAGACGCCGATATAGACATATCGCAGGAAAATCCCTACAGGCTTTCCGTAACAGTAGGTTCCGGAGTGGGCAGTTTGATGGGTATAGAACGTGAATACGAAAAACTCCTTGCAAAGGGTCCGCGAAAGATAAATCCCCTCACCGCTCCCCTTGTACTGGGCAATATGGCAGCAGCAAACATAGCCATACAGCTTGGCTTTAAGGGAAAGTGCCTTGATACGGTAACTGCCTGCGCAACCGGAAGCAATTCCATAGGAGAGGCATTCCGCTCAATTAAGTATGGGGAATGCGATGTTGCGGCGGCAGGAGGAGTAGACAGTTCCGTCAGCCGCCTTGGCGTGGCAGCCTTTCAATCATTGACAGCTCTTACCCCTTCCACAGACCCCCTCCGTGCTTCTATCCCCTTTGATAAGGAGAGAAACGGCTTTGTAACGGGAGAAGGCGCCGGAGTGCTTATACTTGAAAGCCTTGACCATGCACAACGCAGAGGTGCAAAAATATACGCAGAGATAGTAGGCTATGGTGCAACCTGTGATGCCAACCACATAACAACCCCCATGGCAAACGGCAGCGGCATGGCAGAGGCAATACGACTGGCAATGCAGGAAGCAGAAATAAGTCCCGAAGATGTGGACTATGTAAACGCTCACGGCACAAGCACGGTATACAACGACTTATACGAAACCGTGGCAATTAAGCGTGCTTTCGGCAAAGCAGCCTACAAACTTAAAATAAACTCCACAAAATCAATGACAGGACATTTATTCGGTGCCAGCGGTGCAGTGGAACTTATTACCTGCATAAAGTCCATTAACGAAGGCTACATACACCCAACGGTGGGGCTTAAGGTGGACGACCCAGAATGTGACCTTGATTATACAAAGGGCGAAGGAGTACATATGCCTGTCAACATTGCAATAAGCAACTCCCTTGGCTTTGGCGGACACAATGCCGCCATAGCCGTAAGGAAATTTTAATAAAAAACACCTCAATTTCACAATAAAAAGTTTGCCTTTTACATTAAATAATTGTATAATTAAGATTGCGCAACATAGGGTATACCATATGTAAATTTTATTGCGGAGGTAGTATATGGATGAAAATTTAATTAAAAGTATAATTGAAACCTACGGTTACTTTGGTGTGGCAGCCTTAATATGCATTGAAAACGTATTTCCACCAATTCCGTCCGAAGTTATACTTCTGTTTGCGGGCTTTATGACACTTTCAACCTCACTTTCACCTGCACTTGTAGTAGTTTCCGCTACCATAGGTGCTGTTCTGGGTGCGGTTATACTGTATGCACTTGGCAGAATATTCAAGAAGGAAAGACTTAAAAAGCTTTTTGCTACGAAATTTTTCAGTCAGGTCTTAAGGCTTAAGCCGGAACATGTGGATCAGGCAGATAAGTGGTTTTCAAAATATGAGTATAAGGCAGTGCTTATATGCCGCTGTGTACCTGTACTCAGGAGTCTGATTTCCATACCTGCCGGCATCGCCGAAATGAAAATCCTTCCGTTTCTGCTGCTTACGATAATCGGAAGCACCGTATGGAATATAATCCTTGTTACACTGGGGATAATTATGGGTGATGCCTGGGAGGTTTGTATGCCATACTTTAAGCAATATGAACATATAGTAATTGTGGTATTGGCAATAGCCTGCGTGGCATTTGTTATATGGTGGTTTAAGAAAAACAAGAAAACAGTTTAAAAAATATAAAAAGTGTATCCGAACTTACTTAACTCGGATACACTTTATTTTTTTTACAAATTCATCAGTTTGGCAGCATTATTGTAGAAAATATCCTCAAGCTCCTTTTCATCCGCACCGCTTGTAAGCACCTTTTGTATCTCTACACTTGGATGATGAAAAGGCATATCCGTGCCGAACATTATTCTGTCATTTCCCACAGTGTCATAGGCTTCCTTAATCTTAACACTCATAGGCATACCCGACATTTCAAGGTATATATTCGGAACACGCCTTGCCATCTTAAGAGCAGCGTCAATATACACGCCATGACCATGCCCCATATGTATCATAACCGTCTTAACCTCAGGAAAACGTTCGGCAAGCAGCGCAATACTCCATGGCAGAGAATATGGAGGGTGCCCGCTGTGTATAAACACGGGGATATTAAACTCCTTTGCCCCTTCCATAATTGGGTCAAGCATTTCACTATCGGCAACATAAGCCTGCTTAAGCGGATTGAGTTTAACACCTTTAAAACCGCAATCCCGTACATAATGATTAAGCATATCTATTGCCTTTTTGCCACTATGCGGGTTTAAATAAACTAGTGGCAGTACTCTTTCCGGATACTTATTAAAGGCTCTTAAGGTATCCTCATTTGTGGTATCATCGGCGCTGCAAAGTATAATCTTTTCTATTTCATATTCATCCATAAGGGATATAAGCTTATCCTCATCTATGGAAAATCCTGCCCAGCCGCCGAAACTGCCCACATGGGCATGTGCGTCAATTTTTTTCATCATTATACCTCCCTAAGTTTTTTGATAAGCCTGCTTTCATTTAATACAGCTATAATCACAGCCGCTATTATTACTCCGAAGATTGTCTGCAATACAAGCCCAGGCAGCCTTGTAATCGCATAAGGCAAGCCGTACATAGGTATCTTTACCAGAGTATAAAGTGCAATCTGCACCACTCCTCCGACAAGCGCACCTATCAGCCAGCCGAAACGCAGCTTTGGAAAAATCTTATAGGTGACGGCTCCCATGATAAGAGCCATAATGCCTTTAATAAAAAATGAAGGAAGCACCCATTGTGCATAACCTCCCATAAGATCCGCAAGGGCAGCACCGAGTCCGCCTGCCAAAGCACCTCGCCTGCTTCCCAGTATAAGCACTGCCACAAAGATAAGGCAGTCACCAAGATGAGTGTAACCGTTTGGCGAAGGTATCTTTATTACATAGGTTGCAAGAAAAACAAGAGCTGCCATAATGGCAGTCTTGGTGATTAATTTTACATTGGAATCGGAATAAGCCTCCGATTTGACTTTAGCTTCGGATTTCAAATCAAACCGCCTCCTTACTTTTAATAGATAATAGCACAGCAAAAACAGGATGTCTACATCCCCAATACATTGTATCGGTACAATATTTGCGTGTACTGTGCCTTTTGTGCTTTTTTAAAAAAAGTATTGCATTTTACCTCGTTTATGCTAAAATTTAATCCTGTGCATTCACAAAAATACTTACGGAGGCAATACAAATGGAAGTATATGACAATTCCGCAAAGGGTGTATTTAAGATGTCCGTCCCCATCTTTTTTGAACTGCTTTTGCAGCTTATGGTGGGCAATATGGATCAAATAATGGTAAGTCGTGTATCCCAGAACTCAGTAGCCGCCATAGGCAACGCAAATCAAGTAATGAACATAATTATAATAGTACTAAACTCGATGAGTGTGGCAACCACAATAATGATTTCCAAGGCAATGGGAGCAGGCGAAAAAGACAGGAGCAAGGTTGTGGCAAGCGTGTCTGTAGCCGTTATGCTTGTGTTCAGTATACTCGTGACAGCCATATTGGCTCTGTGGAGAGTACCCCTTTTCAACTGGCTTAACGTACCTGAAGAAATAATGGGTGAAACCTCTGCATTTACTCTGGTAGTCGGCTCATTTATTGCGGTACAGGCGATATATATGGTGATTGCGGCAATTCTGCGCAGTTACAACAGGATGAAGGAAATAATGCTTGTTGCCATAATAATGAACCTTATGAACATAGTAGGTAATGCAATCCTCATCAACGGACTTATGGGTGCCCCTAAGCTTGGCATTATGGGTGCGGCTATTTCCACCGACTTCAGCAAACTGCTTGGGCTTGTGCTTATAACTTTAGTGCTTGTCAAAACGACAGATATGGACCTCAGCTTCTTTAAAATGCAGGGAATGACTTCAAGACCCCTCAAGGAGCTTTTATACATAGCCCTGCCCTCCGGTGGAGAGGCTATGAGCTACAATCTTTCCCAAATATGTCTGCAAAGATTTATAAATATGTTCGGAACTATAGTAATCAATACAAAGGTGTACTGCTATATACTGGCAAACATCGCCTACGTCTACTCAACGGCAATAGCACAGGCAACTCAGGTCATTACAGGCTATCTCATGGGCAAATGTGACTACAAAAGCGTGGAAATAAGGGTGCGCACCTCGGTAATTATATCCATAATAGTTTCTGTTACTCTGACAGTTATAATGTACTTTAACAGTGATTTGGTACTTGGTATGTTCACAAGCGACAGGGCAGTGCTTGAACTTGGCAAGCAGATCCTGCTGGTGGAGATAATACTTGAAATAGGTCGTTCAGTCAATATTACCATGGTTAAATGTCTTGTGGCTACAGGTGATGTGAATTTTCCAATGACTGTAAGCGTATTTTCCGTATGGCTTATTGCAGTAGGACTTGGATACCTTTTAGGCGTGGTACTGGGAATGGGTCTTGTGGGAATATGGATAGCTATGGCATGCGATGAGTGCCTCCGTGCCATAGTCTTTGTAATAAGATTCAGAACAGGTAAATGGAAAATAGTTGAAAAAATACCTCAGACGGCATAAAAAATACTTGATTTTACAGGCAAAGCATAATATAATGTTTTTATGTACACCGCAGGGCGTACAGGAGATTAGATGAGACTAAAACAGAATAGATGAGAGGAGATTAGTAACTATGATTACAATGAAGCAGGCTATTGACAAGGTAGTAAGAGGCAATGACCTTACAAGAGGCGAGGCTGAGGAGGTAATGAGCATTATGCTCGGCGGCGAGGCTACACAAGCGCAGCTTGGCAGTTTCCTTACCACCTTAAGACTTAAGGGTGAAACCATTGACGAAATCGTGGGATGCGCAACCGTAATGCAGGCTAAGGCAGAACACGTAGCTCCCCATGTACATGGCAATTACATTGACCTTGTGGGCACGGGCGGCGATGGCACCAACACCTTTAACATTTCCACCACCTCCGCTTTCGTGGCGGCTGCCGCCGGGGTACCCGTTGCAAAACACGGCAACAGAGCCATATCCAGCAAAAGCGGTGCAGCCGATGTACTTGAAGCCCTTGGCGTTAACATTATGCTTGAGGCACCCATGGTGCAATCCTGCATTGAGGAAGTGGGCATTGGCTTTATGTTTGCCCAGGTTTTTAATAAGTCAATGAAAAATGTAGGTCAGGCAAGGAATGATATGGGTATAAGGACTATATTTAATATACTTGGTCCAATTTCCAATCCTTCCAATGCGAAAGCAGCGCTGATAGGTGTGTTTTCACCCGATCTTACGGAGCCTATAGCAAGGGCTATGCAGGAAATGGGAGTTGAACGTGCCATGATTGTATCCGGCTGTGACGGTATGGACGAGATAACCCTTACAGGCAAAACTACTGTTGCCGAAATCAAAGACGGAACCGTAAGTTGCTATGAGCTTGACCCCGTTGATTATGGCTTTGAATATGTCACGAGTGATGAGCTTAAGGGTGGTCAGGGCAGTGAAAATGCCGAATTTACCAAAGAAATATTAAAGGGTGAATTAGGTCCTAAGCGTAACGTAGTATTGCTTAATGCAGGCGCAGCCATATATGTGGGCGGTCGTGCGGACAGTCTGTCAGATGGCATTAAACTTGCAAATACAGTCATTGACAAGGGTCTTGCACTTAATAAACTTAACGAGCTTGTGGAATTTACCAACAGATAATATTATCGGGGCTGCAGATCAGCCCCTTTTTTAATAAAAAGGAGAATAAAAATGAAATTACCTAAGTATGGAATAGGCGCCGCCGCTGCCCTTGCCCTGATGTACATACTGTATATTATTTACTGCCTTGCAACCGGCAATGAGCTTAATAACGGAGAAATAGGTATGGGGATTACCTTTGTGGTATGCGTTGCTGCCATACTTGCCTTTGATTATAAGCATAAGAATGATGAAGATAATAATGATGATGATGAATAAAAACGGCTTCCGTGGTCAGGCAACCATGGGAGCCGTTTTGTCATTAACTCTATCTCAAAGGCAAAAAACTTATTATTTCGTCAGCAGCATTCTGTCGTTATCAAAAACCTTATTGCGTTTAAGGGAATACATATTAAGCACATCATCAAGGGACATAGCTGCCCTTTCACTGCCGCTTACATCAAGGATAATGCTGCCCTCATCCATCATAATGGTACGGTTGCCCGTAACCAGAGCGGATGAGAGGTTATGGGTAATCATAAGGGTAGTAAGCTTATTTTTATTAACAACGTTGTTAGTAATCTCCATAACCTTTTCAGCGGTAGCCGGATCAAGGGCTGCGGTATGCTCATCAAGCAAAAGCAGCTTAGGGGGTACAAGTGTGCACATAAGGAGGGTAACCACCTGACGCTGACCTCCCGAAAGGAGTCCCACCTTGGTTTTCATCCTGTCCTCAAGCCCCATACCGAACTCTGCAAGGGCATCACGGAACATAGCCCTGTCCTTTTTTGTTACCGCAAAGGCAAGTCGTCCCTTTCTTGCCTGTGCATAGGCAAGGGCAATATTCTCCTCAATGGTAAGATTTGGGGCAGTACCCTTCATAGGATCCTGAAAAACCCTGCCTATAATGGAGGCACGTTTATATTCCGGCAAAAAACTTATATCTTTGCCGTCCAGCACCACACTGCCGCTGTCCAGCCAAAAGCTGCCACAGACAGCATTAAAAAGAGTTGATTTTCCCGCACCGTTTGAACCTACAATAGTTACGT
>CALWRD010000063.1 GCA_944383875.1 uncultured Clostridia bacterium
CCACATATCTGTATTTCAGAAATACAATAGCCCGATAAATTGCTTTTTTGTAATCCAACTATTGATAAAGTACCATAAATATATACCCTATTAATTTTGCTTTTTATGACAAATTAAGTTTAAATCATACCGATTGACAAAACCGTTAGACAGCGCAAAAACGCCTCGGTTTCCCGAGGCATTTTCTTCACGCCGTTATGCACACCGACGTAAGTTTTTTATTAAGTTAAGGAATTACTCCTTAACAGCACCCATGGTAACACCAGTCATGAAATACTTCTGGCAGAATGGGTAGATAAACATGAATGGTACTATAGATACGATAACCGCAGCACTTTGTAAGGTTTTCATATTGATATTCATACCATCCATACTATCTGTCTTATCAGCGAACAGATCTCTCAGTCTGTACTGGAAGTTATACTTATCTACATCAGAGATATAAATAACGTAGTGGAAGTATTCACTCCAAGCAGCAACTGCAAAGAAAAGACCGATAGAAGCAAGAGCAGCCTTAGAAAGAGGTAAGGCAATCCTTATGAATGTACCCATAGGCGTACAACCGTCAATCTCAGCTGCCTCGAATAAGCTCGTAGGGAGCTGCTCAAAGAAACTACGCATCAGAACGAAGTTGTAGACGTTAACTGATACTGTTAAAATTACAGACCAGAGGGAGTCAATAAGACCTACTTGCTTAATAACAAGGTATGTAGGAATAAGACCGCCGTTGAAAATCATAGTGAAAAGTAATAAATAACCAAATATTTTTACACCCGGCATTTCCTTCTGGATAAGTATATAAGCACTGATTGTAGAAAGTGCAAGACCTACAAAGGTAGTCATTAAAGTTGTATATACGGAAATAACCAGAGGCGTTCTCAGATAAGATCTGGTAAAGATATACCTGTAGGCAATCAAATTGAACTCATCAGGAATGATCTGAAGACCGTATACAGTTTTGTTCATAAGAGAATCAGCCAAAACCTTAAGGATTGGCACAATCATACAAACCATGAGGGCAATAAAGAACAGGGTATTGAAGATTACGAATACCGCACGAGCCCTATAACCTTTTTGAAAACTAAATTTAGTACTCATACATCAAATCTCCTTTCTTATACGATACCCTGACCTCTAATCTTCTTGCTTACAATATCAGAAGCAGTTACAAGGATAAGAGATACAACTGACTTAAACAAACCTATAGCCGTTGAATATCCGTAATCCGGAGCTGCAGAAGCAAGACCTACACGGTAGGTATAACACTGAATAACGTCTGATACAGCGTATACAAGATCGTTGTAGAATACGAAGACTGATTCGAATACATTCATAACCTTAGCAAGGTTAAGAATAAATACAACAAGAATAGTGTTTGTAAGACTTGGAAGAGTAATATACCAAGTCTGCTTTAATCTACCTGCACCGTCGATTTCAGCTGCTTCATAAAGATCAGGACTGATACCGGAAAGTGCGGCAAGATAAATAATAGTACCCCAACCTGTTTCTTTCCATCTGTTTGCTATGTACCAAACACCTCTCCAAGTTTCGGTGCTCGAAAGGAAAGCCACAGGCTCATCGATAATACCAACCTTTAACAAAATAGCGTTGATAAAACCAACGGTTGTGCTGTCAGCACCCGTTGAATCGGCACCGGCAGAAAGGAGCAGTGTAAAAATAGATGCAACTACAACCCATGATAAGAAGTGAGGTAAGTAAAGAACTGTCTGTACAAACTTTTTGCCCCAAGCATGCTGAATCTCATTAATCATAAGAGCAATAACAACAGAACATACCATGGAGAGTGCAAGGTTTACCAAACTCAGAATAAGAGTATTCTTTAAAGACTGAAGAAAGAATGAGTCTGAAAAGAGTCTTTCGAAATTGGCAAGACCTACAGAATAATCAGGTCCCTGACCGGTTGCAATCTGCCTAAGACCATACTCAGAAAACGCATATCTGATACCTAACATAGGCCAGTAATGGAAAACAAAAAGTACGGCAAGTACAGGTAATGACATAATGTAGAAATATCTGTACTTATAAGCTCTTACCCAAAGGCTTGGTTTTTTAATAACGATACTATCATAATCAATAGTGCCGGTTGTCTTAGACTCATCTGCCATTGATTTCACCCTTTCAATAAATATTTAAGGGTGCTTTAAGTGCTCAAACCCAAAGCACCCTGAAATTTAACAGATAATAATAGATAAATTAAATATTATTCACCGCCGTTAAGGTCAGCAAGGATAGCATCTACATAACCGGAAGCTCTTGTCTGATAATCCTCAAGACCTTCGTCAACAGACATATTACCGTGAACAACATTTGCAAGAACCTCACCCTTAACAGTGTTAAGGTTTGCAAGGTTTTCGGAGATAACATCGGAAGTAAGAGGAAGAGAAGCAAATACTCTGTCAGCCTCAAATGTTTCAAGAGAAGAATAAATTCTCTCATCAAGCTGGATAGGATCATCCCACTCGGTAATAGAAAGCTCAGGTGCGTAGAATGACTTTTCAACAAGAGTTTCTGGGTTAGAGTAGTAACCGAGAGCTACAGTTGTACCGTCTTCCTTAACCTCATAATGCTTACCCTCTACACCGTGAGTGAAGAGCATCTGACCCTCACCGCCGTCATGTGAGTACATAATGAAATACTTGAAGATACCTGCTGGATTATCAGCAGCTGCTGTAATAACCATAGCGGTTGGAACACGTTCAATATAGTTACACTCTTCAATAGCAGGCATAGCAGTAAGCTTAGCATTAGGATCAGCATTCTGTACGGAATCCTCAAGCTTCTGAGCCCATGAACCTGCCCAGTAGTTCATAACACCTACAAGACCTGAGTAAAGCTTATCACGACAGGTAGATGTTTTGTTTGTAACGATTTCGGCATCGATAAGACCTTCCTGATATGCGTCACGCATTCTCTGAAGAGCTTCTTTAAAGTTTTCCTGTGCAAAGCCATCAATATACTGACCGGAAGCCTCATCATAAACGAAGTCAGGAGATGCATCCTGATAGAACTCTCTTAAGTAAATCTCATAAGGAGTTTCGTTGTTGTTCATGAAACCTGCAGCAGTGTAAGGGATTGTACCTTCTCCTCTCTGCTTAAAGGTCCTAAGCATATTAATAAATTCGTCATAGTTTGTAGGAAGAGCAAGACCTGCTTCATCAAGCCAATCCTGTCTTACATAGGTAATTGTACCATTACCCTTTGCCATAGGGAAACCGTAAAGACGTCCGTCAATTCTAAGTGCATCAACATAGTCCTCGTCGATTATGTTCTTGCAGTTTTCAGTGGTCTGATCCCATGCATCTGTCATATCCCAAAGAACGCCTGTGTTAGCAAACTCAGGATAGTAAGTTGAACCAACCTCAATTACATTAGCAGGTGTACCACTTGCAAATGAAAGAGTAACCTTTTCATAATAATTGTTATGGTCAGGCTGCTCAATAGAAAGCTTGATACCTGTGTTTTCCTCGTACTTGTCAGCTACATCCTGCTGACCGTTTTCAGCTGTGATGATAGTATCCATCATAACTGTAATCTCTTCAGGCTTTTCAGGGTTTGCAAGATCAGCGGAATCCGTGGTAGTTGTGCTGTCGGAAGAACCGCCACCACAAGCTGCAATACCGGATACCATTACGATAGATAAGCTGAGAGCGGCAGCTTTTCTAGCAAAATTTTTCTTCATGGAAATCCTCCTTCTTAAATAGGTTATATTGTATAGTTTTCTTTCGCACAAGAATGGCTTTTCTGTGCAAATGTTTAACCTAATAATAGAATAACGTTTTTTCATCAATTTGTAAAGAGTGTTTTTTGCAAAAACCGGCATTTTTTATGATTTTTTGATAAAACAATGGGATTTTTCAGTGAAACTCTCATCATTTTTTAGAAAAAACATTAAAACTATTACGAGATTAAAAAAAAATTATTAACCCTTGATTAATTATAACACAAAACAACGTGGCTTTACAAGTATTTTTTTAATTTTTATTAAGCATTTTTACCAATCAAACATAATTTATTATGTTAAAAACTTGGCAATATTTTCAGAAATCCCGTTACTGTGCATAATGAACAATAAATAAGGCTGTTCAATCCTAATTTATTAGAATATCTCTCCATTGCTCCACATCACATTCTCCTTTTTCTCCCTTTCCGACAGCAAAAACCTTTCCGCTGCTTTTGAGAGCCAAAATATGATTATTTCCGCAATTAATATACAGAGAGCCCTTTAGATTTTCAGGGAGACTGCTTGTTGACATAACCTGACCGTCTTCTTTTATAGCCATTACATAGCTGTTGCCTGCCGCAATGCTCTCAACATTGCTCCATTCTTTATAAACATCCGAAGCAATATCTCCCGATACTTTTACCGTACCGTCAGAGCACAGTGCACAAAGTGTGTATCCCGTTACGGCAAGATCGGTAACATTACTCCACTGCAAAGCAGTTTCCAGTTTTTGCGTATTTCCTGTGAGCACTACGCTGCCGTCTGATTTAAGCGCAGCAGCATATTCACCGCCTCCCACTATCTTGACAACATTTGTAAACAAATCATTTGCCACATTACATTGTCCATAGGAATTGTCACCGACAGCTACCACACTTCCATCATTACGCACTCCGTAACTTGTATTGCCTGCTGCGTAAATATATGCAATATTATGCCAGTCACTGACATTACATTGTCCATAATCATTATCACCGACAGCCACCACGCTGCCATCTGCACACAGCCCAAGAGTATGATTTTTACCTGCGGAAACAGCAGTTATACCATTCCAATATTCCACATTGCACTGTCCGTAGGTATTGTCTCCTGCGGCAAGCACTCTGCCTATGGAATTCAAGGCAACACTGTGCCCGTCTCCCGCTGACAGGAGTTCTTCACCTTTACCGATAAAACCGTTAATTATATCAGTACTGTCAAGGTATCCGTTAATCATACTGTATTGTATCAAAGCCAGTCCCGTTTTACCTTGAGCAAGCAGCTCACCTGCTTTACGATAGCGGCATTCGCTTATCATTTCGTCGGAGTTTTTATAGCCCCGCATCTTTTCAAAAGAAGCAATGGCGCCGTCATACTGACCTTCATCCATCATATTTACCGCAGCGGCATAACTTTGCATAGGCTTAACAACTTTCACCGCTGCAAGCGAGCATGAACAAAGCAGCAATAGCGCAGCTGCAAAAATACAGGTTGCCCTTCTGTTTGCCCGTTTATTTTCATCTGCTTGTCTTCTTTCTTCCGCAGCCTTTTCCAATATATCCTCTTTAATGCGTTCGTTGTCACTTATAACACGCTGCATTTTTTCAAGTTCATCAAGAGACTGTTCTCTCAGTTTTCTGCCGGTATTATCCTGTTGATTTTCCTCCATACAAAAATCCTCCTTAACGGAAGTTTTTCCAATATTCCTCTTCCTTATTATTTTCAACCGCCTCAAGGTACTCATCAACTATGTCAAATACCGCACTTTCATCATCAATGCAATAGTAGCGTAATTTGCCCTTTTCAATAATATTGGGCTTTTTTATGCTTTTATCGTTAAGCCAACGATTAAAATTTCGTTCCCATTCCTCAGCCTTGCTCTCTCCAAGCTGTTCGTAACAGAGTATTTCCTCTTTAACCTCAAATACCAGTTCGTTAACACTCATTTTAATCATTTGTCGTTACCTCCGAGATATTTTAATCCAAAATGTTCATAGCCCGCCTCTGTCACAACTCTGCCTGTAGGCGTTCTTTTTATAAAACCGAGCTGTATTAAATACGGCTCATATACATCCTCTATGGTATCCGGTTCCTCACCGATGGAAACCGCAAGAGTATTAAGTCCTACGGGACCTCCGCCAAACTTTTCAATCATTGCAAGCAGCATGGTTCTGTCGGTCATATCAAGCCCAAGGGAGTCAATTTCCAATATATCCAAGCTTTCCTTGGCAACTTCACCGGTTATTATACCACTGTGCCTTACCTGAGCAAAATCTCTTACCCTCTTCAAAAGCCTGTTTGCTATACGGGGCGTACCCCTTGACCGTGATGCAAGCTCCGCCGCTCCTTCATCATCAATAGGAATATTCAAAACCTTAGCCGAACGAAAAATTATCTTTTTCAAGTCCTCCGGAGCATACAGCTCAAGCCTGCTGATAACGCCGAACCTGTCCCTTAACGGAGCGGAAAGCAGACCGCTCCTTGTGGTGGCTCCGATGAGAGTAAACTTAGGCAAGTCTATCCTTATGCTCTTTGCGGCAGGACCCTTGCCGATAACAATATCCAAAACAAAATCCTCCATTGCCGGATAAAGCACTTCTTCCACAAGTTTGCCCAGTCTATGTATCTCATCAATAAACAATATGTCGCCCTCGTTCAGATTATTCAGCACGGCAGCCATATCTCCCGGGCGTTCGATGGCAGGACCCGAGGTTATCTTTATTCCGGCTCCCATTTCATTTGCAATGATATTTGAAAGGGTAGTCTTGCCCAACCCCGGAGGTCCGTATAAAAGAACGTGATCCAAAGGTTCGCCTCTTTTTTTTGCTGCCTGTATATACACCCTTAGATTTTCCTTAACTTTATTTTGTCCAATATAGGCATCAAGGCTTTGAGGTCGCAATACCAACTCGTTATCCCTGTCCTCGCTCAGGCTGCCTGTTGTTATTATTCTGTCTGCCATTATTTCACCTGCCCAATACCTTAAGCGCAAGGCTGATTGTCTTTTCTGTCGTCATGGACTCCAGGTAAACCGCCTCAACAGCCTTAAGCGCCTCTGTCCTTCCAAAGCCCAAGACCTCAAGTGCCTGCACAGCCTCCGCCTTTTCTCCTCCTCCGGATATGGGAGTGGACAAATCAAGACCGGCATCATCAATGGCTTTAGATGAGTCAAGCTTATCCTTAAGTTCCAAAACAAGACGCTGAGCGGTTTTTTTCCCTACTCCGGGTGCATTGCTCAGTGTCTTGATGTCATCTGTCAGCACTGCCATTACAAACTGAGAAGGACTTAGGCTGCCCAGTATTCCCAAAGCTCCCTTTGGACCTATACCGCTTACACCGATAATTGAGTTGAACAACTCCAGCTCCTCCATAGAAGCAAAACCATACAGTGCAATGCCGCTGTCGCTTACACTCATATAGGTGTAAATACATACAGCCTCGTCCATACCCGGCAAAGAAGCGGCAGTTTTCGGAGAAACTGCTATATTATAGCCTATTCCGCCATTGTCCACTATTATATACTCTTCGGAAATATATTTCAAGAGTCCGCTTATGTAACTTATCAAAAGTATACCTCCCCAACCTTCAAATTAATATGAAAAAATCTTATTTAAAACCGAGCTGATATTTTCTTCCGCCCTTATATCAATAAGTTCGGCTCCATATCTGCGGCAAATGTCATATATCTTACTTTTATGTTGTTTTAAAGCCTCCCTATATGCCGAAAGAATATCCTCTGTCATTTCCAAGCTTACCTTGGCATCGGTTTCCGCATCGTTAAGTGTCAGCTCACCGCTAAGTTCAGGCGTATTTTCTTCCTTTGCCGTAAGCATAACAACCGTTGGTTCCTGCTTTTTATATACAAGGTATTTAACGGTTTCCTCAAGCTTTTGCGGCGGATACATCAGATCCGATATAACAACAAATCGTCCCCGTGAATTAAGGCTTAACTTTTTTACGCAATCAAAGGGATCAAACCCACCTTTATACTCCA
>CALWRD010000064.1 GCA_944383875.1 uncultured Clostridia bacterium
AGCATACCTACAAACTTGCCTAATATACCAAGATTGCCAAGAGCCTTAATCTGGGCTTCCATACCGTCCTTGTTGTCATTGAACCACCAAGCTGTACCGAACTGAATCTTTGAAGCAGCCTCTGTGCCCTGGAAGCAACCGAGAATAGTACCGAACACCTGATTATCTGCTGGGTTACCTGCAAACAGAAGTGTCTTTGGAAGATTGTTGTTATAATCCAGTGCATCCATAAGACCTGTAAGTCCTTCAACTGTTGACCAATCGGAAATACAGTCAAAGCCTGTATCAGGACCCATCTTCTCAAACATTCTTGTATTATTGTCTCTCTTGATGTTAAGGTGAATTTCCATTGCCCAGTTTCTCTTGTGATACTCTGCACCCAAGAAAAGCATAAGAGCTGTTCTGTACTTTTCGCCCTCGTCCTTGCTAGGCTTCTCACCGGAAAGTGCCTTTGCAATGATTGCATCAATCTCAGCTTCGCTTGCCTTGTTGAAAGGAACATAGGTAAATGCGTGGTCAGACGCTCTGCATCCAAGCTCATCAAAGAGATCCATTCTGCTTAACAAAACATCCTTTAAGTCAGCAAAGGTCTTGATTTCCTTGCCGCCGACTTCACCAAGCGTCTTAATATAATCGGCATAAGTAGGTGCATCAATATTAAGCGCCTTATCAGGTCTCCAAGCAGGATAAACCTTAAATGCAGTTTCCTCTGCTGCAAGCTTTTTATGCCATTCCAGTGAATCAGCAGGATCATCTGTTGTATTGATTGCAGCTACATTTGACATTTTGATAAGCTCACGCACCCTATATTCAGGCTTGGCAAGAAGTTCGTTTACCTTATCGTAAATTCTTCTTGCGCTTTCTTTTGTCAATGGCTCATAGATACCGAAAAATCTCTGAAGCTCAAGGTGAGTCCAATGATAAAGTGGATTACCTATAGCATACTGGATAGTTTCAGCCCACTTTTCAAACTTGGTGAAGCTGTCAACATCCTTTCCTGTAATGATAGACTCATCAATGCCAAGTGAACGCATAGCTCTCCACTTATAATGGTCACCGCCAAGCCATACTTCTGTAATATCGGAGAAATTTTTGTTTTCATAAATCTCCTGTGGATTTAAGTGGCAGTGGAAGTCATAAATCGGCTGGTTTTTAGCATAATCATTGAACAACTTCTTAGCTGTTTCTGTTTTTAACAAAAAATTTTCATCAATAAAGCCCATTTCTTATTTCCTCCAAAATAATATTATAAAATTGCTGCTTTGCCCAAACATCACAGGCAAAGCAGTATAAAATTATTAAAGTGTAACACCGTTTTTAAAGATAGCAATTTCTCTGTATCCGTTAATTTCGTTTTTAGTCTTTACCTTGTTGGAAGCCACATCAAGGATATACTTGAAGAACTCTTCAGCATATGAATCCATCTCTTTATCCTCAATAAGACGTCCCGCATTCCAGTCAATCCAGTTAGGCTTTCTGTTGGCAAGGTCAGAGTTTGTAGCAATCTTAACGGTTGGCACAGGAGAACCTACAGGAGTACCTCTGCCGGTTGAAAAGAGTATGATATGGCATCCGCTTGCCATCATACCGCTTATGGCAACAATATCATTGCCGGGACCCTGAAGCAGGCTGAGACCGGGAGCTGTAGCCTTTTCACCATAGAGAAGTACACCCTTTACATCGGAAGTACCACCCTTTTGAGTACAACCCAAAGACTTATCCTCAAGTGTGGTTATACCACCTTTTTTATTTCCCGGTGAAGGGTTTTCACCTACAGGTTGTCCGTTGCTTAAGAAATACTCCTTTAAGTTATTGATAAGGTCAACTGTTTTATCGAAAAGCTCTCTTGTTTCACATCTGTCCATAAGTATGGTTTCGGCACCAAACATTTCGGGTACTTCCGAAAGTACAGTCTTACCGCCGTTTGCAACCATAATATCGGAAATACGACCGATAAGAGGATTAGCCGTAATACCTGAAAGTCCGTCGGAACCGCCGCACTTCAAGCCGATAACAAGCTTGCTTGCAGGCACTTCTTCCTGCTTAAAGGTTGAAGCATACTTTGCAAGTTCACCGATAACCTCAACAGCCTCGGTAACTTCGTCTTCATGCTCCTGGCAAATAAAGAACTTAACTCTGTCCTCATCATATTCTCCCAGAACCTTCTTAAATTCGTCAACATTATTATTTTCACAGCCAAGGCTTAACACAAGCACACCTGCGGCATTTGGATGTCTTACCATACCTGCAAGGAGCTTTTGTGTGTTTTCGTGGTCCTCACCAAGCTGAGAACAACCGTATGGATGAACAAAATTATATATTCCGTCAACCATATCTCCGTACTTTTCCCTTGCCTTTTCAACGATAGCATTTGACACACCGTTTACACAGCCAACGGTATTAACCACCCAGATTTCATTACGTATACCGACTTCACCATTCTTCCTGACATATCCCATAAAAGTATCATGCCTTGTTACAGGTATCTCATTAAGCTTTGGATTGTAAGTATACTCAAGAGTAGAGCTGAGATTTGTCTTAAGATTGTGAGAATGTACCCATTCCCCGGGCTTAATCGTTTCTGTAGCATGTCCGATAGGATAACCGTACTTTATAACATTTTCACCCTCAGGTATCTCAACTATAGCCATTTTATGACCTCTGGCAATATCCTCAGCTGCGGCAATCCCGCAAACAACCTCTCCCGCCTTAACGTCATCAATGGCAACAACCACGTTATCATTAGGATTTAACTTAATATACTTTTCCATATTTTCCTCCGGATATTACTCTGCGCTTGCAAGTACCTTATCAGTTTCTGCAATAATACCCTCTGTTTCAATAGCATAAAGGTGATCTGTAACCACAGAAGCAAAGTCAGCAAAGTTATTAAGATCCTCACCCCAAAGATCTGTCTTGGAGCATACGGTCTTAACAAATTCGGCACAAGCAGCCTTGTCCTTAAGGTCATACTTTGCATGAAGATCCGCATACATTTGAAGTACTGCAGCATCATCCTTGATAGGATACTCCTCGTCACCGTTTCTGTGACCGATTAATGCACCATCTCTGATCTCTGTACCGTTATAGAATGCAAGATATGCGGCAAAAGAGAATGTAAGGACTTTAGGAAGCTTTCCCTTAAGCTCATAAAATTCCTTAATAGTTGGAAGAACTCTTGCCCTGAACTTAGAAGTTGAGTTAAGAGAAATGTCAAGAATCTTATGCTTAATATATGGGTTCTGGAATCTGTCAAATACGGCATCCGCAAATGACTTAAGGTCATCATATTCAAGGTCAACAAGTGCAGGGATAACCTCGTCGTTAAGAGCCTTTTCAAGATAGCTGTAATATCTCTTATCAGCCATCATCTCACCTACAAAAGTCTTGCCTGCAAGATATGCACCGAGTACGGAACATGTGTGAGCACCGTTAAGGATCCTAACCTTACGCTTCTTATAAGGCTTAACATCAGGAGTAAAGATAACATGAAGTCCGCACTTATCAAAAGGAAGTTCTTCCGCAAGCTCAGCAGGTCCTTCAATAACCCAAGTATGGAAAATTTCCGATGTATCTATAACATTATCGGTATAACCAAACTCCTCACAAAGTGCAGCAGCTTCGTCCCTTGGATAACCTGTAACAATACGGTCTACCAAAGTAGATGTAAATATACAAGCATTTTCAACCCAATCAACAAAACCTGCCTCAAGGTTCCAGTCAGCAGCATACTGAAGTACATACTTCTTAAGTGTCTTACCGTTGTCATCAATAAGCTCACAAGGAATAAATACAAGACCCTTGTCTTTAGCGCCGTTAAAAGCTGTATATCTCTTGTAAAGGAAGTTGGTAACCTTTGCAGGGAAAGTATCCTGTGGCTTGTCATTTACCATTGGCTCAGGCTTATATGCAATACCTGCCTCTGTAGTATTGGATACAACAAACCTGAGTTCAGGATTTTCAGCGCACTTATTGTATGTATCTAAATCAACATAAGGATTTATACATCTTGTACAGGAGGTAATAAGTCTTTTACTAACAACTTGTTCACCATTTTCACGACCTCTTGCAATGAGAGTGTAAAGACCGTCCTGCTCGTTAAGGAACTTTCTGATCATATCACCGCCGCCGATTGGCTGGATTAAAGTGATAGAACCGTTAAACTTACCCTCAGCATTAAGTACATCAAACATATAGTCAACAAAAGCACGAAGGAAATTACCCTCACCAAACTGAATTACCTTTTCAGGCATAGACTCAGTTGTGCCTATTTTTAAGTCATCATTAAACTTAAAACCGTTAGTTAAGAGATTTCTGTTAAGATTTTCCATGGGATATCTACCTCCATTTATTATAATATTTCTTGATTTTATGATACTATAAAACAAAACAAAAATCAATGTTTTTATGGAAAACAATAGGGCAAAAATTCTTTTTTTTGTAAATATTTTATTAAAACTATTTCATCCTATTCACAAAAAGGGATACATAATGCTGTATCCCTCTTACTTACTTTATCCTGATTTTATACTTTACTCTTCTTCTTTTATTGTTTCTCTTTTGCATATTTTTATGCGCTGTACCATATCTGCCGCTGTAGCTGTATATCTTTTTGCGTCTCCTTCTGCCTCCCCTTAATTTAAAGTAAGCAATAAGCAAAATTATTATAACAGCTGCCGCAGCTGCCACTATTCCCACTATTTTTAATACCTTTAACGCAAAAGCCTTAAGATTTTCCATTCTTTCCTGATGCTCAAGATCACTCTCAGGCACCGCATCTATTCCCGTGGCCGCAACTATTTTCGCAGTACCTATCAGATAATCACCATAGTATACATCCAAGCTGCCCACGTCGGCACCTACTTCAACCGGCGCCTGAATATTTTCATTAAGCTGAGGCTTAACGGTTATTTGCGAAGCATCTATAAAACTTGGCACATTGGTGGTATAGTCGTCTTCCAGTTTAAGGGAAACCGTACCTAAATCGTACACTTTCTCCTTGTAATTTTGTATTACCGGTATTTCACCTGTATAACTGTCAGAAGCAACCAAGGTTTTATCTTCATAAATAGAGAAACCATAATCCAACAGCTTTGCACTGTCCTCATACGCAAGCGCTGCCCCGTTATCCTTCATAACAACACTGATAAGTTTTACATCATCCTTACCTGCATAACTTACAAGCGTATTAAGGGCTTGATCATGAAATCCGGTCTTTCCGCCAATAATATTCTCATAATAATATGGGGATGTGGGACGCATCTGCTTATCTTTGTTGTGCAGATATCTTTCCACGTTTTTATTCGTTGGCGGTATTGTATGGTCAACAGTAGAAAATATCTTTAAAAACTCCTCATTTTGGACCGCTGCCTTTGTTATAAGAGCCATATCATAACATGTTGTATAGTGATTATCGTCATGATAGCCGTGAGGATTTGCAAAATGAGTATCCTTACAGCCAAGTTCGGCAGCCTTTTCATTCATCCTGTCAACAAATTTTTCAACTGTACCGTCTATATGCTCAGCAATTGCCATACACACTTCATTTGCAGACTCAAGCAAAATACCGTAAAGAGCATCCTCAAAATTAACCTCTTCACCAACATCCATACCTATATGGCTGCTTCCTTCACCTATACCAAATACAGCATTTTCCGAATGTACAACCGTGTCTGACAGATTTCCTTCTTCACAGGCAAGCAAAACGGTCATTATCTTGGTTATACTTGCAGGATACAAAACTTCATGGGAATTTTTTTCATATAAAACCACACCTGTATCAGCATCAATTAAAATACAAGCCTCTGCATTTATACTAATATCAGTATCAATCCCGTGTGTATCTATCAGTGCTGTTGTTGTTTCGGAAGTAGAGTCGGATACCACACTTTCCGTAGTAGTTTCGGTTTCAGCCAGCACAGTGTACGGTATATTGGCTGCAATCATACAGATTAAGGTTATATATAGAAAAAATTTCTTTAATAACATATTTCGTCCTCGCCTTACATTTTTTTCAATTATAAACATTATAACACCATAGGCTATGCAAATTCAAGGGCAAATGTCATTCTTAAGTTTTAGTATCAACCGGATACCGTAAAAAGGCTTGTGATCGGTAAATACAATATGTATCAACCGTTTTTTGCATCTATAAATATACGATATTTAAGCATACTAAAAAAGTCCTCATACAAAAGTGAACTGAACCCCAAACATTGGACAGTTTATTAATCAGGCAACTAATGAGGATTGAATCCTGTATTGTACAGGACTCAGTCCTTTTAGTTTGCTCTTGATTCGTTTATTGTTATAATAGT
>CALWRD010000065.1 GCA_944383875.1 uncultured Clostridia bacterium
CATCTATAACCATATCGGAGAATTTGACCGTTCAAAGGTCACTCTTTGGAAAGGAAATGCGGTATAGCACCTACAATGCCATACCGCAATATCCTAAATCTAAAAAACATCCTTATGAAACCCTTGAGAAAGCAAGTTTTTTCATAAAATTCACTCCCTAATTTAATACCTCCGGACATTTTGCTCTCAGTGCACCTCTGCAATCTGCCCGAACTTTGGGTAAAAGCTCATGTCTAAAGAAAAATATATCCTTAAACAGAGGAAATTGCTTTCATTTAATATTACAGCTGTAGTATTAACTATATATTACATTAGTAATATTAACTTGTCAAGCTTATTTTATGAAAAATTTTTGCTTAATATCTCTTGTGCTATGTCTGCCGCAGCTACTCCGTCTGCTCCGTTATCCGACTCGATACGACAGGAAAAACCGTACACCTTGCCGTCTGACTCAAACACACCGTTAAACCAACCGTTTACAGTCTTGCCGTCGATTTGCCCTGTACCTGTCTTACCGTAAAGTCCGCCCCCAAGGTCAAGGGAATCTGTAACCGCCGCAATATTTTCGCTCTTACAGTTAAATTCGTTTGTATACAGCCCCGCATACAACCTTGCCTGTTCGATAGATGATACCTTAAGGGAACCCTCCAGCCAATAGCTGTCCATACTTCCCGACAAACTGCAATTACCATAGCCTATATATTTCAGGAAACTTTTCGCCTGAGACCTTCCAAGATTGCTGTCCAACCGGGTAAAATACCAGTTGACGCTGTTTGCCATAGCAGTTTCAAGGTTTTGATCCTTATTCCACTCATCAAAATAATATTCCCTTCCATCCCAAGGCAAAAAATTTTCCTCGGCAGTGATAACTCCGTTTTCAAGGGCATTTAAAGCAATAAAAGGCTTATATGTGGAATATGGCGAAGTCCTTTTCCGTGCAAGCTCTTTATTATATACCAAATAGCTGTCCTCCGAAATGTCATACAGTACAAAACAGCCGTCATCACCATCAAAATAGCTTGAAAAATCAATATAATTAATTTTGTCGGCATCACCGTCATAACGGTCATTAATACTGTAACCAAAACTGTTTACCGCAAAGCCTGTAATCAGAGTAAGACTGAGGGTCAGCACCGCTGACATCCTGCCTGCCATATGCGAAAAATCCTTACCCTGCTTTGACAGGCTGATAATTCTGCTGCGTATATCCCGCTTTGATCCCAGTATATTGCTTACAACAGGCAGACCGCCCCTGTTTGAGGCAAATTGAATAACTGTACTGCCATATCCCAAATAATCGCCGTCATAGGCTGCCGCCGTATTGTCACAATAAATTTCCATGGAAAGGCGAAATTTACGCAAAGAGAAACGCACAAATGGATTAAACCAATATACCGCATTAAGTATGCAGATAAAATAGTTTAATAATATATCCCTGTGTTTATGATGGGTCAATTCATGCAAAAAAATATGCCTGAGCGCCACATCATCTGCCATAATAAGACGACGGGGTATTACAACACGGCGCTTAAATACACCAAGGGAAAAGGGATATTTAATATTGTCCCCCACATACAGCTCCGCATTAATGCCCACCGTTTTAAGACATCGGTTAAAAATTGAATTGTCGCACCTTTGCGCCCCTGTCATATAACCACGGATAACAACCAACCCTGTAAGCATTAACAGCATTTCTACAGCTGCACCTGCCGTCCATATGTAAAAAAGCCACCTGTAAGAGTCAACGGAAATATACAAATCCCTTACCGCCGTTATATCCGATGTAAAGGCAGCGGCATTACCCGATACAGCTCCGCTCCCTCCTGAGGGCATTTGTGCCGCTGCGGAAGTAAAATTCGGCACAAATGGCAAAATAAGCAGTAAAATAAGCGGCACATAAATGTAACAGCCAACGGCAGGTGACAAACGTTTGCCTGCCAATTTCATCAATAACATCACAAAACAGCAGTAAAAGGAAAGCAGCAGATTGATAATAATAAAACCGTCCATAAGCATTACTCCTTTTTATTAAGCAGCTCCTTAAGCTCCGCTATGTCATTATCCGTAAGCATATCATTTTCAATAAAATTCATCACCATCTTATTTGCCGCCCCATTGTAAAACTTGTTAATAAAGCTCCTGCTTTCCAGACGAACATAGTCCTCCTTGGCAACAAGGGGAGTGTAAACAAACACTCTTCCCTCCTTGGTATGGCTTATGACCTGTTTCTTTTCAAGTCGTGAAATAAGTGTCTGTATGGTACGAACATTCCATGAACTGTCCGAAAGTGCCTTAACAATATCGTTGGTTGAAATGGGCGCCTTGTCCCAAATAACCTTCATTACTTCAAATTCAGCCTCACTTATCTGTGGCAGTTTTGCCATAAAACCATCTCCTTATTATTACATATGTAATAATATTATATATCACTGCTTGATTTCAGTCAATAAAAAGATGCAAACCTTAATAGTTTGCATCCAAAAAAATAACGTTTTTATACTACTTTATTTTCATATTCCCGCATAAGGACATCACCATAAACACACTCCGCACCCTTAGCGAAGCTGTCAAGAGAAAAGCGTTCCCTGACAAGTCCTGCGGCATTTTCACCCATAAGGCTGTTATCGGAAGTAAGCAGAGTATTAAGCCTTTGGGCATATTCTTCAAAACTGACATAGGAAAAACCTGTTGTGCCATCAAGCAAAACATCCTCAAGGCAGTCATCGGCTCTGCACAAAAGAGGCAGTCCGTTTGCCATAGCCTCGATATAGGTAAGTCCCTGTGTTTCACTCTGTGATGCGCTTGTAAAGACATCGGCAAGTGCATAGTAATCCTTAATACTGTCCGGACTTACCATACCTGTCATAACAGTAATATCCTCAATACCGCAATCCCTGATCTTATCCTCTATATTCCGTCTGTACGGACCGTCTCCCACGATAAGCAAGGTGGTTTTATCCGGTTTTATCTTACCGAAATATTCAATGATTTCATCAAGATTTTTTTCTTCAGCCAGTCTGCCCACATAGGCAACAACCTTATTTTCGGTCGGAATACCAAGCCTCTCCTTCAAGGCGGCAAGCTCACCATGGGTCGCCTTTGATATTATCCTGTCAAGATCCAGCCCCGTAGGCACCACATCAATATCCGTATAACATCCGTATCCCAAAAGTATATTTTTCACCTTGGCGGTGGGTGCGATCATAGCTGAGGTATGCCTTGCTATATATCTTGTAAAAAGTCTGACGGCATTACGCCCCAACTTTACACTTGGTGAAAAATAGTGTGTGTAATCTTCATAAATAGTATGGTAGGTATGCACTATAGGCGCACCCGTAAGCGCCGACACCCTCCGTGCTATTGAAAAGGTGCTGAACTCACACTGGGAATGAATGATATCAGGCTTCCATTCTATAATATCCCTTAATATATAAGCAACTGCTCTGCTGCGTACAGGCACTTTAATACGTGCGTTGGGGTAAATTTTTTCAGCCTTAATCGAGCCTATATAAACAACATTTCCCTCCGTATAAGAGCTGAGATTTTCGGAAAGGGTCAATATGCGCACCTCATGCCCCTGTGCGATAAGCCCCTTTTCAAGATTTTTGACCGAAGTAACAACTCCGTTCACAGCTGACTTATACCAATCCGTAGTGATGAGTATCTTCACATACACACCCCCGTTCCTTATATTTTCTACTCCTGTCTTCAATTAAGTATTTTATATCTTTTCCAAAAATATTTCAATAGCATAATTGTAGAAATAATGTAAAAAACTCTTTTACTTGGTAACAAATATTGCTAATCCCCTCACATAAAAACGGGGGTGTCACATTAACACCCCCTCAGACTGTCAAAAACCTTAAATTTAATCGATATTTTGAAGTCTGCAACCACACAACTTGCAACGGGCGTCGCAGACTTTAATTATGATCTGAAAGAAAGCAATTCTGCACCGAAAAAAGTAATCCGCAAAGGCGTAGCCTTGCTTTTCGGACAGCCAAAGGCTGGCTTTTGCGTAGCAAAAGTACTTTTCTTGCAAGGCTGTCGAAAAAACCGACAGCCCCTATGCAATTATGAATTAATAATGGTTTCAGCCATATCCGCAAGCACATCTTCACCCAGAACATTATCTGTGGTAAGGATGCTGTAGGTAATTTCCTCATCTGTCCATGAGATATACTCACTTTCGCTTACCCTTATCTCATCGGAACCGTAGCCGATATTGAGTGTACCCTCTTCAACCTGCTTTTCTTCCTCAGCGGTAGGCTTATAATCAGGTGGCACAAACTTATTTGTAAATTTGCTGTAATAGATGTCAACATCTTCCACTGTTGCCACAACATCCCCGGTCTGCTCAAACTGTGCGGGGGAATCGCTTGTAAACAGGCTTATGGTTTTGCCCTCATAATCATAGTCAAAGCTGATCTCCTTACCGGAGGCAAGCTCATTATTGTTTTCGTCATAATACGAGCTGTCGCTTGGCTGCGCCGATACAAGCTTGTAATCTCCCAAAGTCTCTGTATACTTTGGCACATATCCCACAGTTTCGGCAACTTCCTCTTTTGTAGGGGCATGGTCTATCCTATCTCTTAAATCAGCGCCCGATTCGGCATAATAGACAAAGTGTCCTGCGGCAGTAACCCCTGCCGTAAGCAATACAGCAGCGACCGCAGCACAAACGGCAAACCTCTTAATATTAAAACTCTTTTTCATACTTTTCTCTCCCTTCAGTTCCATTAAAATATTGTCATATACCTTATCGGAGGGAGAATACTCCTCGGCAGCACAGTTTAAAGCCTCTTTAATCTTATTATCCATAGTAATCCTCCTTCTCCAAAATCTTAGAAAGCTTTCTTCTTGCATTATGCAGTCTTGACTTGACGGTACCCTCAAGCACCCCCGTAATACGGGCTATATCCCTGACAGACAGGTCATTGAAATAAAAGAGTACGACCGTGGTGCGCAGCTTTGTATCAAGGGCGGCAATAGCCTCATACAGCTCACTGTAATCCTTTGGCATATCAGCCGCAGCGCTTGCCAAGCTGTTTTCATCCAGTTGATCCGTGCGTTTGTCGGCAGAGGACAAACGCCACGCCGTCCTTGTAAGAACACGGTAAAAATAAGACGGAAAAGCCTTATAACTCTTAAGTTTCTTAAGTGAGCGGCAGCAGGTGACAAAGGTTTCCTGCACAGTATCCTCAGCCGTCTGCACATTGCCTGTAATCAACAAGGCGGTGCGGTACGCCTTAAGGGAATAGGCAGTATACAACTCATTAAAGGCGGCTTCATCTCCGTCCAATATCCTTGGTATAAGTTTTTCTTCGTCCATACTGACCTCCTTTAGATGCATCTGTATATAAGAGGCTTCGGCAAGCCGAAAGGTTCACATTTTTTTCAAAAAAATAAACTGCCTCGTTTTGCAAAGCAGCTTACTTTTTTTTCACCGAATTTTTAAACAATATTTCAAAGTCCTCATAGGGCATAGGCTTACCGAACAGGTAACCCTGTATCAGGTCACAGCCTGCTTCCCTGAGGAAGGCAAGCTGCTTTTCATTGTCCACACCTTCGGCAACAGTACTGATATTCAGCTTTTTAGCCATATCAATAATGCTGGTAATAATAATTTTTGATTTTTCCCCACTGTGTTTTTCGCTGAAAAACATTTTATCAAGCTTAAGCACATCTATATCAATATCCTTAAGCAGGTTAAGAGAGGATTCTCCCGAGCCGAAATCATCCATGGAAACCTTAAATCCCAGTCTGTGCCAGCCTGCAACCGCCTCCTCAAGAATCTCTCCTGAACTTAAGGCTATATTTTCCGTTATTTCAAGCTCCACATACTCGGCAGGAAGTTTATATTTATCCAGTACTTCCTTAAGTTTTTCCATATATCCGCTGCTGTAGAGATGGAGCCTTGACTGATTTACGGAAACAGGCACAGGTTTACAGCCCTCTGAAATAAGCTGCGCCTGCATACGACATACCGCCTCATAGACATACATATCAAGCTTTGTGATACTTCCGTTTTTTTCAAACAGCGGCACAAACTTATCCGGGGTCAAAAAGCCCTTGGTCTTATGCTGCCACCTGATAAGTGCCTCACCGCCGGCAAGCTTTTCATCCTCCGCAGAATACTTGGGCTGGATGTAAACCTTAAAATCTCCGTCAGCAAGGGCAGAATTCATATCATTTTCAAGCTCTGCCTCAAAGTGCAGACGCTCTTTAATCTCATTGTCATAAAAAGCAAAACCGCCTTGCCTGCTTTCCCTGAGAACAGAAACTGCCATTTCCGCACGGTCAATATAACCCTCCAAGTCCTCCGCCCTAGGAATACGGGGTATTTTATATATACCGATATTTGGAATAATGTTGTATGTGGTGTTATTTACTTCATTAAAGCCACAGTCCGATATTTCCTTTAAAAGCTTGCCGATCCGCTGCTTAATCTCATCATCACTCCTATAATGTATAAGCATGATAAATCTGTCTCCGCTTTCTCTTGCGGCAACCTCATTTTCAAGAACACCGTTCCCTATAGTTTTACCCATCGCCTTAAGCAGTTCAGTGCCTGTATCATAGCCAAAAAGCTCATTAATAGCCTTGAAGTTTTCAAGGTCAACATTCACTACCGCATATCGCAGATTGGTATTGTCAAGCAGCTCGGTTGTGCGCAGCACAAATCCGTCCCTATTGTACAGCCCTGAAAGAGCATCCAGATAGGCAATGCGATAAAGGGCAATGCTGTTTTCCCGCTTAAGGTAATTTAAGTACCATGAAAAAGAGAGAGTTCCTATAAGTGCCACAATAAATACAAGCAAGCTTATAAGCAGCAGCACAATGGCATTTTGAATTACATAGCCGTATGGCACTGCAAGCATAAGATACCAGTCATTAATACCGATTGGGCGATAAGTAACCCAAAAGTTGTGTCCTTCATTATTTCTGACACTTAGGGAAGATCCCCCCGAATTGCTGTCAATGGCCTGCCTTACCTCTCTGACGCTTTTACTGTCCATACCTATATCGGCAAAGGGAGCATAGCCATCTGCATCGCTGAATGTGCCGTCTATGACCCTCTCCCCATCACTGTTTATTATGTATGAAAAGCCGCTTCCTTCCATATAATCCACAAGCAGGGAGTTTTCAAGCTCAGAAGCATTGGCAACACCCATATGTGCACCCACAATGCTGTTGCCGCTGAAAACGGGCATCGAATAAATATTAACAGGCTCACCCGTGACTCCGTCAGTTACGGTAGAGGTAATAAAAACAGATCCTCGCACGGCACGCTTAAAATACGAAGTATCCCCAACAGAAATACGATTGACAACTCCGTTGCTGCGGACAGTATAACCCTCTCCTGTAACATCGGCATAGGAATAGCGCACAACGCTTCCTCCGCTTAAACTGATTTCATCCATAAGCATAGAAATAACCTGCTTGTCATCAGCCATTTCCCTGTCACCCAGATATGCGGCAAAGGACTCCATGGTACGCATATTCACCGAAATCCTCTGAGAAATATTGCTTGAGCTGAGATTTGCAATTTCATCAATATAATTTTTAGCCTCATTGACAAGGGAATTGTAACTGTAGGCAACAAAACTGATGCCTATAATCAAAACCGCCCCGATAATTATAATGGTATTTATAAGTGGTTTTACCCCTAAATCAGTATTTTTCAAGGAAATACCTCCCCGAACTTAATACAAACATCAGATATTACAATAACATTGTAACAAAAATCTATAATATTCTCAACACACAAACAGTTTTTCTTTTATTAAATAAATCAATATTGATACAAGCGTAAATAAAAATGCTCCCACAGCAAGCACCGACATATCCGCAACAAAGTATGAGGGTGCAAAAATATAGGATACATATTTCAACGGCGGAACAAGGGATGAAAAATCAACCGCTATAGGACAAACGGCAAGGCTGCCCAAAATAAGTACGGGCAGGAGACCGCAGACAAAGGCAGTGCTTGTACAAAGCTGACCTATAAGGGTGCAGTATCCCATCAGCAAAATCCCATAGAGAGCCAGCTTTAAGGCATACTCCGGATCCATTTGTCCGCTGTATATAACGGCAGCTCCGGCAAAAAGCGTAAGCAGTACAACCGCCGCAGCAATATTTACAGCTCCATGGGGAACACCCTTTTCCCTGTCCCTGATCCATACATTTATGCTGAGTACACCGCCAAACATAATATATATGCCGATAAGTCCCGACAGCGGGTCAAGGGGAGCATCCTTAGCCTCCCGAGTATCCACGGCAGCATCCCTATACTCATACTCAATATAGGAATATGCCTGTGAACCCATAAGCTCATTATATCTGCTTTCAAGCTTATCAGAATCATATTCAATCTCTTTTTCCGTAAGATAAATCCCCATTACCTCATCTGTACATACCTCTGCAACAGAGGCAAAGAGCGCCTCATCCGCAAGTTCCGTCAACACGGAGGAAGGAGAGACAAGACGTGTAATTGACCTTGCTTTGTTTTCGGCAACAGCTGAAGTAATATCAGTCGGCAAAACATATCCGCAGATAAGGGTCTTATTTTCAACATCCCTTGCAAGGGCATCATAGCTGTCATAGGAGATAAGGCTTACCCCGCCCTTTTCTCCCTCGATTTCAGAGGCAAGTTCACCACTGTCCTCAATATAAAAACCCGTCTTATAACTTGCCTCCGACTCTGCAGAAAGCGCCGAAGAAAGAGGCACAAGAAGAAATACAAGCAGGGCTGAAACGATAAAGGCAGGACTTTTAAACCGCCGCTTAATGTAAATCAAAAGTACGGTAAGCCACTTCATCTCTCGTTCACCTCCCTGTACAGGTTGACGGCTGTCGCCAAGGCATATATAAATATCAGCAGGGCAGCGTATGCCGCCACTTCGTCAAAGGCAAAGCTGTCATAAAATATATTGGAAATAAGGCTGAAAATAAGGTGTACCGGTCCGAAGCTGCCCACATATGCAAATCCCTCAGGTAAAAAGGCGGCAGGCAGCACAGCACCCCCCGCAACTGCCGAAGCAAGTGTAAGTGCAAGCAGCACAAGGGCTCCCGACCATGGTGAAAAAACGGAATATACAGCTGTAACGAAGGCGGAAAGCAGCACAAGGGCAAGCAGCAGTGCGGGAATATCCACCCTGATGTCCATACCCGCTGCCAGAAATCCACCAATCACAAGCAAAAGCACTGCGGCATAAAAGATAAATACCGTAATATTATCGGCAATAAATATTGACAGTCTGCCCAAGCCCCTGCACCTTAACATCTGCCTTAAGTAATCATTTTCGCCCCCAAGTGCAAATGCAAGACACATACCGATAAGCAAAAGCACTGTTGCAGCTGCCATTGCAATATAGTATTCCGAAGTTTCCAGACTGCCTGATGCTGAAATACTCCTTTCCGCAAAGAGCCTTCCCCGCTGCATAAACAGTCCCAGAAAGGTCATATCCATATCATCTGCGGAATAATCGCCGTCAGCCGCATAATATGCAGCCTGTATACCGGACTGAACGGCTGTCAACATACGCATACCATTGTCCGCAAGCCCTTTAAACAGCTCGGTATACACGCCCCCGTCTCTCGGAAGAATAACCCTTGCGCTGACGTCATCTCCATAGTATACTCCCTGCACAAAACGCTCCGGCAGAATAACGGCAGCGTCAAGCTCCCCATTTTCAATCATATGAAAAGCCGTTTGTTCGTCCGTGGCACGGACAAACTCGGACACCGCCGCAACACTGTCCATATTTTCCAGCATATCAAGAACAAGGGGGATATACCTGTCACCCTCCGGATAAACTATACCCACCTGCTGCTTGTCCACAGTCTCTCCCCCGTAAAGAAGAGAGGAAGCACAAAATGCCAAAATACCCGATATAACGCAAAGAGCCAAGGCTCCTGCCAAAATACCCGGCAGAAACCTCAGCATCCTTTTAATCTTTATAATTGTAAGCCTGATAAAAAACATAAGCCTACTCCTCTGTTTTTACTGGAACTGCATAATAAGACCTATCAAACCGCCTTGGATCTGAGAATAAATTGTATCCCACTCATCCTGAGAAATTTCAAGGATTCTTACAGGCTCACCCTCAGGTTTTTCGATGCCGCCATCAAGAGGTGCAAAACTGAGGGCGTAGGTAAACTCGGCTATAGCCTGCTCGTCACTGCCCACAACCGATATATCGGTAAGGTCAAGCTCAAAGTTGCCGCCGGAGTTAACAAGACTGCCGCTCATATTGACAGCTCCCATCTTTGCATCATTCTCCGTAATGCTTATATCTGCAGTCAGACCGCCGCCTGCCGTATCATAGTCGCTGTTAAACGCCAAACCGAGTTCCTCTGTACCGCTTACAAAGTCAATATTGTAGGTTTCGGCAAGGGAATTTTCCTCTTCACTGACTGAGTCAGAGTATTCAACAGTAAATGTCTCACCGGCATATGTAGTATCCAAAGCAAGCTTAAGCCCTTCACCCTGTGCATAACCGCCTGTAAGGGTAAGGGTAACCGTATCGGAATCCCCGTTTGTCAAATCCACCGTAGTGCTGCTGTCAACAATAATACCGTCACTTACATAAATATCGGCGGTTATATCACCGATAAGGAGATCTTCCTTCAAAGTATCAATCTGGCTGTAAATATCATCAACATATTCCTCTGCTGATGTATAACCATATGAGATATAGTAAAGCTCAGCTGATTTTTCAAGCTGATCTTTAACGTATTCGTTATTGAAAGTATCATCAAGCATACCGTCAAAATACGCCTCTGCGGCTGCTGAAGGAATGAGCACGGTATATCCCTTACAGTTTACGCCGTTTACATCCTTGGAGTCCGTCTTGTCAAAGGTCATACTTTGATAAAGCTCAGTCCAGTTTAAAGTATACTCGGCAGTAAGCTGCGCAGACGCCTCCTCGCTTTTCTGAATATCGTCAAAAACCCGAAGTGAAAAATTCTCATCAATGCCAAGCTGATCCGCATAAGACGAAAATACGGGAGAATTTTCAACCTGACTTAAAATATTGTCCGTTGATATTTCAAACAAACCGTCATAAAGCATAGGCGAGCCGAAAATGATATTTTCATCATCGGTATAAGCCTGTAATGCGTCCAAGCTTACTCCGTTGTAGTCAACGCCTACTTCCATGGCAGCCAACTTTGAATTCATATCCTGATCCGCAGCTACGGAAAAGCCCAGTCCGTTGATCTCCTCACTGCCGGGAATGTTTGTAATACCAAAGCTTTGATCAACACTGTATGCGCCTTCCTTAACGAGGGTTTCTATTTCCTCTCCGCCAAAGTATTTAAATACACTGTTGCGCTCAGCAAGGGCAGCGCCTGTATTTACCATAGCCCTTTCAACCACTTTTTGAGGTGAATTAAGAGTTATATAAGCCGCAGCTGCCGCAGCAACGGCAATAACAGCAACAACACCTATAACAATAGGCGCACGACTCTTTTTAGGCTGCTCAGGCACAGGCTCGGGAGCTTCACTTTCAGGAGTGAACACATTCATACTGCCTTCAGCTGTAGGTATATCCGCACCCTCTCCCACAGTAGGCACCACCTCAGCCTGTTCCTGCTGTGGATTTTCATTGTTTACAGGCTCCTGCTGTACACCCTCCACACTTGCAGACTCCTGCTGTGTACCTTCTTCATTTTGCGGCATAGCACCATTCATTTTTTCATCATCCATAACGTTTACCCTCCTTTGGATTAAATAAGTGCGGCAATCTCACTCATTTTTAAGCCCTTTTCCAAAGGGGTGAGAACACCGTCTTTTAATATATAAAGCTTTGAACAAAGCTCTATTTCAGCTTCAATATGGGTGGTCATCACCACCGTGCCGCCTCCTGCGGCATACTGTGCCAGATAGTCCGCAATTTCCGCCCGACCCTTAAGGTCAAGGGCAGTGCCCGGTTCGTCAAGTATAAGCACCTGAGGACTCAGGGAAAGTGCAGCCGCTATGGAAAGCCGCCTTTTCATACCTCCCGACATCCTGCCCACATTTACATCCAGATAATCGGCTATACCTAAGCGTTTTATTTCGTCTCTGTTTAAAAAGTCCTTAAGCTTAACGGACGGCTTAAGCCACAGTTTCAGATTATCCCTGCCGCTCAGCTCATCAACAAGGGGATTTCCCTGAGGAACATAGCCAGTATATCGGCGAAAAATCTTTTTATTTGAAAAAGCTGACTCATTATTATAGTAAAGGCTGCCACCGCCGGCTCTCCGCACCCCCGCCATAATGGTCAGCAGAGTGGTTTTGCCGCAGCCGTTTGCACCGATGATACCTATCAGATCCCCCTTTTCGGCGGTAAAGGAAACATCCTTAAGCACCATTTTTTTATACCTTTTACTTATATGCTCCGCTCTGATCATATAAACCTCCGCCACTAAAATTGCCATCAACTATAAACTAATATTAACATACATATTAAATAAAAGCAATAAAAATACCGTCGAAAAACCCTGCAATTTGTCAATATTGCCAAAAATCATTTCCCCATATTATTAAAAATCCCACCCAGTCTGCCCTTGGGCAGGGATACAAAGGTTTTTCCGTCAAGATAGGCAAGAGGACCATCAGGAAAAGCAAAAGTCAAGCTGTAAGCATGAAGTGCCTGCCCCTTAAACCCCTTGGCAGGCTTTGCTCCGTACTTTGTGTCACCCACAAGGGGATGTCCCGTACTTGCAAGGGCTGCCCTGATCTGATGTGTCCGCCCCGTAAGGATCTCCACCTCCAAAAGGGTGTTGTCACCCACGGCGGCAAGGGGTCTGTATAAAGTCATCGCAGACTTGCCACTTCCCAGCCGTACTTTATTTCCTTGGATTTTTTCCTGCTTAAGCTCCAGTTTACCGGAAGATGAAATCCTGCCCTCTGCAAGGGCAAGATAAAGCTTTTTAACGCTGTGCTCCCGAAAAGCCCTGCTAAGCTCCTGCTGGGCAGCCAGATTTTTTCCCATAAGAGTAATACCGCTTGTGTTTCTGTCAAGCCTGCTGACTATACCGGGCTTAAACAGGCTTGAACACTCATATTCCCCCTTTGTACTAAGATAATACAAAAGCAAGTCGTTCAAATTTCTGTCGCCTTTTTTCTCCGGCTGAGAAAGCATACCTACGGGCTTTGAAACTATTATAACATTCTCATCCTCGTAAATTATCTCAGGCATATCATCATACCGTTTTACCTCCCTTGCACTGCGGAAACCGTCAATGGTTTCATCCGCAAGATAAAGAGTAAGCTCATCCCTCTCGGAAAGTATTTCGCTTCCCTCGGCACGTTTACCGTTGAGCTTAATATTTTTTTTGCGCAGCATTTTATAAATAAAGGATTTTGGAGCAGCGTTCATATACCTCATAAGGAACTTATCCAGCCGCTGATTTGCATTGTCCTTATCCACCGCTATCAATCGCATTTAATCACCCCGCAATACCGTACTTAATCACCAGCCTGTCCAGACGTTTAATAAATCCGCTGCCTATAAGCAGAAGAAAGACAAAGCTTGATATACCATGTATAACATTAAAATAAAAGCCCAATGAAAGGGTGGCAATTACCTGTTCAAAAGAAGGCTTATCATAAGTCATTACCACCGTGGAAATATCGGAGATAACTCCATATACAACTACAGTAACCAAAAAACCGTAAACAGCAAGCAAAACCCTGTTAGGTCGTTTTTTTGCAAAGAAAAGACCGCTTATAAAACCTACCAGACCCATGGCAAGCATCTGCCATGGCGTCCATGGTCCCTGAGAAAAATACATATTTGATGCAAACATCCCCAGTGCACCCACGGCAAAGCCGCCCTCTGCCCCAAGACAGGCGCCCGAAACAATAACTACCGACGCCATGGGCTTAAACTGTTCAAGGGGTGCAAATGCCGCCCTGCTCACCGCTGCCAGAGCAGCAAGGGCTGCCGTAAGCACAAGATACCTGATATTGACTCGCTCAAAGCGCAGAACCATGGGGGCAAGCAAAGCAATGATAACCGCAAGAGAAATAAAATAATAACGTCTGTCATCAAATATAATACTGCCTGCCGCAACAAGCAGCACCGCAGCAACAGGTGCAATATACTTCATATTAATCTGCCTCCGTAATATTCTCAGCTGCCTCGCCAACTGTCATGGCATTTCCACGAAGCATTTTATTGACTGCGGTAGTATAGCATATATTGTCCTTAAAAAAGCTCCGTGCATCGTCTGAGGCAACAATACTGCCGTTAAAAAGCAAGCCGCAGCGGTGGGCACATTCGGCGCAAAACTCCGTGTCATGGCTGACGGTGAGTACAGTGACGCCCCTTTCGTTAAGGCTGCGTATAACCTCTGCAAGCTTAACCTTAAGACTGCCGTCAAGAGCCTTTGTGGGCTCATCCAAAAGCAGAATATCACTGTTTTTTCCCACTGCCTTTATAAAGCCCAAAAGCTGCTGCTGACCTCCGCTTAAATCAAGAGGATTTTTACTTCCATCCAAGCCGAAAAGCTCTGTAAAGTAACTGTCCCCTGCCTCATCGGACACAGTATCCCGGGAAAACAAGTTTGCAGGATTTTGAGGAAGAAGTGTAATACTGCCGTTATGCTTTATTTTGCCCATAAGGGGCTTATATGCCCCCGCAATCAGGTAAAGAAGAGTGCTCTTCCCACTTCCGTTTCCGCCCAAAACAGCAAAATGCTCCCCTTTATACAGCTTTAAATTCATATCTTTCAGTATTATTTTCTTTTTGTCGTAACTAAAATACAGCCCCTTAGTTTCCAGAACAGTTTCCCTATCACCAAAATCAGACTTTTCTTCTGCACATACCGCTTTAAAATGCGAAAAGCTACGCTTGCCTTGGACCGTATTAAGGGGTGGAATACCCAAAAGCTTAAGCCGTCTGTAAAGTCCCATGGCAGATGGCAAATTATCCTCAACAGGGCATGGAAAGGGCAGCCTGTCAAGCTCTGAAGGCTTACCCTGCCACACAACGCTTCCTCTGTCAAGCATAATAAGCCTGTCACAAAGGTCAACAAGTCCATCTAATCTGTGCTCGCAAAGGACAATGCCTATACCCAGCTCTCGGTTGATTCGACTGAGTTTTGCGCCAAACTCCGACGCCGCCACAGGATCAAGCTGTGAAATAGGTTCATCGAGGATAAGAAGCTCCGGCGCCGCGGTAAGGGAGGCGGCAAGGCAGACTGACTGCTTTTCACCACCGCTGAGGGTATTTGTTTGTCTTTCAAAAAGCTCCTCTATGTTGAAAAATCCGCTTACTTCAGCACATCTGCGTCGAATAAGGGATGAATCCTCCCCTAAGCCCTCAAGGGTAAAAGAAAGCTCATGCCATACCCTGTCGCATACAAGCTGATTATCCACATCCTGACCCACATATCCTATACGGCTTACGCTCTCCCTGTCGGAAAGCTCCTCAATCCTTCTGCCGTCAATCAGTATTTCGCCCGTAAGTTTGCCGCAAGGGGCAAGCTGACGTTTTAGCAGACGCACAAGAGTGGTTTTTCCGCTGCCCGTTGCTCCGCAGATAAGTGTAAATCCTGCCGTATCAATAAGGGTATTAATATTTTCAAGTGTATTTTTCTCCTGCCCCGCATAGGCAAAGGAGAGATTTTTTATTTCAAGTGTCGCCATTTTATTTCACCATAAATCAGGTTTAATCCGGTAGGCAGCAGCGCTAATAAAGCTGCCGCAAAAGCCCCTGTGGGCTCAATATTTTCAGATGTATATACAGGTAGGTACTCCGCCTTTGGCGCAAGCAAAAAAGCAAGGGCTGCCAAAAGTGCAATAAAGGCAAAGGCAATTACATCCCTTAAGCGAAATTTAAAGGGAGAAAAAGCTGTACGCCCCTTAAGCCCCAGACCTCTGCCACGCATAACATCGGCAGTTTCGATAGCTGACTCCAGCACCTGAGCGCTGACCGTCTCTATGGTCTTAAGTCCCCTGCGCAAACCTCTGCCGTAAAAAAGCCGCCTGTCCGTTGCTGCCCTGCGCAGCCTGCTTAAATACAGGGGTACAAAACGCAGGGTAATGGTTATCAACACTGAAAGGGTGGGAGAAATCCGCCCTGTAAGACAAATAAGCCTGTCACTTGTAAAAACAACGTTAAAGCAGGCAAACCACAGCAGGATGCAGGCAAGGGAGCTGCCCAGTGCAAGCCCGTGAGTAACAGACTCAAGGGTAAGGGGATTGCCGTTGCGGAAATAGGCAAGTATAGTAGCACCTCTATGGTTAAAAAGAATATTAAAGGCTGCCGCTCCCATTGCCGTTATGAAAGAAAACAACAGAGGTTTAAAGGCAGACCTGCCCCTTAGGTAAAGCAGATAGGAAAAAGAACCTGCAAGCCCCATAAACTGTACATAGGGATGGAGATTAACCATACAAAGCACAATAACAGATGCAAAATATATTAAATTGACTATCGGGTGATAAATTTCAAACTCATCATATCGTTTCATAGGGATAAGTATATCATAAACCCACTTTTATCACAAGTGCCGACAAAACAAAAAACAGCTTTCCGTCTTTTATGTGGAAAACTGTTTTATAATTCATAACAATAATCAAGACTTTCCTCATTGACACAGTGCATAGTGTCACGCCCTATAATATCCTTGCTAAGCCCCACGGCAAAACCTATTTCTCCATCCTTAAGTCTGCCCTGTATATCCACACTTTCCAATATATGCCTGACAGCATCCTTGACGCCGTTTGCATTATCAAGGACGGACTTAAGCTTTTCCTCATCTTCCACCTCAATGATAACATAAAACTTATCGGCAATTATGTGATATGTATACCAGTAGGAATAAAACCTGAACTTAAGCAGCCGTTTGATAAGCCGCACCATACACTCACCCTTATAGAGCATAGAGTAATCATAGCATAGCAGCATAATATTTTTCTCTTCAACCCCGACATTCTCAAGAACCGTTTCAACGATATTTAAAAACCTGCCATCTTTAATGACATTTCCCATAACTCCTCCCATACTGCCGCTGAAGCTTTTATGAAGCTTGTACCACTCATCGGTATCCTCCGTATAAAAAGCGATATTGAGCTTATCATTGTAGTCAAAGTAGAAATCAATATTATGTATCTTTAAATTGTAGTCGGACTTTATCACCGCAATGAGCTTTCGTTCGGCACAGGAAGCCTTGATAAGTCCTATAATTTTATCCTTATAATCGGCGTCTCGGACGGCGCCTTCATTAGCAGCCACAGGGCTTCCCCCTACCGTAAAATTTTTTTGACAATAAACGGAATTTACGTTATATTAATAATACAGAAATTAAGCTGTCTTGTCAATAACAATCAGTTTTGCGGCTGCACTATCATAACAAGGAGGGAGAAAATTGTCTGTAAGCATAAGAAAATACAAAACCGATGATGTGCCTGCAATGGCATCAATATGGAACGAGGTTGTAAGAGAAGGAATGGCTTTTCCCCAGATGGATGAGATGACTGTGGACGAAGCGGCAAAGTTTTTTGCCGAGCAGAGCTGCTGCGGAGTTGCCGAAGAGGAGGGAACGGTTATCGGTCTGTACATACTGCACCCCAACAATGTGGGCAGATGCTCCCACATATGCAACGCTTCATTTGCGATAGCCTCATATGCAAGAGGAAAGGGCGCAGGTGAACTGCTTGTTAAACACTGCCTTGAAAATGCCGCCGACTACGGCTTTAAAATCCTTCAATTCAACGCCGTGGTAGCCTCAAATACCGCTGCCATTGCCCTGTACAAAAAGCTTGGCTTTACGGAGCTGGGCACCGTTCCGGGTGGTTTTCTGGACGCAGATGGCAAATATGAAGATATTATTTTGTTCTACCACAGAGTATGATTTGAAAACCGAAACTGTAAGGATATAAAATATGCATCCCTATAGGCTGTTATTTCTATACAAATAGATTTTATAATATTTGGTGTGGTCGCCCAAAGCGACTGCACCATTTTTTTGAAAAGATAAACATCTTATAAAACAACTTCCCGGCAAAACAGCAAATAATTTGACAGAATCAATAACAGAGTTACTGTCAGATTTTCCGAAGGAACCGATTTATCATAAACAAATACCATTGAATTAGAAAAACTTGAACCAATAAACAATATACCGAGAATTTTTTTTACTTTTGGCAGTAAATGTCACTTAAAATCCTTTATACTGATTAAGGGAGGAGGTGATAAGTTGGAAATGACGATAAATATATTCGATACAAGTCCAAAGCCAAGGATAATAAATGTGCGGCAGTATTCCTCAGGGGTTGATAAAATTACCTTTATTGTTGAGGACTGTCCCGTTACCGGAGAGATTACAGCAAACATAAAAGGCACAGATCTTACACAGGAAATAACAGCGCAAAGTGATGAGGATTCGGTTACGGCAATTTGGGAAATAGCCTCGGACTTTACTGCGGAAGCAGGCTGTTTTGACGTACAGCTGCGGCTTGAGGGCGGCGGCAAGGTATGGCTCAGTGATATAATGCTGCTGATAGTCAGTGAAAGCACCGATGGCGAACAGACAGCGGAAAACATCAAAATATATGGGGACTATATTATGCCGGACAGCCTGATGCGTATACCCGACAGGATACTGCTTGACATGATAACGGAAAAAATAGAGGAAGGGGAATGAATATGGAAGTAAATGAAATCAATTACAAAAAATATACAACGTGGCAGAATGCGCCGGAATAACAAATACCGATATGACAGACGCAGCTAACAGGCTGGATGAGTATACCAGAATTAAAAATTGGATAAACAGCAATAATGAGCTGAAAAACCTCTTTACCGCTTAAGCAGTAACGGTAAACGAAAGCTATGGGTGTTATTCAAACATCGGCTTTTATGCTGCCTATGTAAGTACAAATTTTAATAATTATACGGCTATATATTATGGATATTATACAAACGGCTGCAGTGTTTACTACACTCTTGGCTCTACAATATGCACCAGTGATGTGGATAAGTTAAGATTCATGACAGTACAGGGTGATTACGGCTTTGCATTCGGGTTTTATTCTGCAGCAAGAGCGTCTGATACACAGACAAGTGGTATCGTTACCACCTGTACCGATTATACGGGCAACGAAATTGAATTAGGTATATATATAAATGGGAATAACGTATATTTTATCAAAAACCGTCATACTGCCATAACTACCAATTCCTTTTTACAAACTCCCATCCACATCATCAATAACAGCCTTAAGCAGTTTTTTAATTCCATCAATGGATTTGCTGTCGGAAAATTGCAGGATTGCGGACGGGCATCAGTTCAGCGGACTTATCTGCTTTGAGGCAGTAGGTAAAAAATGGTGTCTGATTATCTCAAATAAGGGACTGGCTCTTCTGTTGGAAGATTAAATAAATACTATACAGCAATAAACCTCCGGACTGACAGGTAAAGCGATTTCCCCGGAGGTTTATTTAAAATTCATTTTTGAAATACCAAAACAGAAATTTTTTGATAGTTTTTTAGCATTTTACCGCTTAATATTCACTGCTCAACAAAAAATCCGCCAAATACACAATTTTAATGCCATTGATATTTCCCACGACAAGTTCATCCAACATTACCGCATACTTTGAATAATGATCTTTTATTTCAAGGAGATTAGCAACTTCTCTATCCGATTCCTCAGGCAGAGTGCGACACACCTGAACATAAATACGTTCATCACGCCGTACTGCCACAAAATCAATTTTCTTGGTTTCGTTTTTCCCAATGTAGACCTCATAGCCTCTTCTCCGCAGCTCAAAATACACGATGTTCTCCAGCATAGCAGCAATCGACTTCGGATTAAAGCCCATAATACAATATTTAATGTTGAATGTAGGATTTACTCCACATACTAATAACATAAAAATGTCCTATTTAGTAGTTTATACCTAACCCTAGCTGTCAATTAAGCCAAAGAAAAAGCACTGCAAATAAACCACAGTGCTTAAATTTATATTTACATAACCTTAATTTATAAAGCAACTTCAAACTATTTAAGTATCAAAATCCATTTTTACTACATCCAAAACTGTAGAGCATACATTATAGAATAAAAAATGTCCGGATTTGAACAATCCATACTGTAATGACGATAACGTGCAAATATAGTAAGTATACTGCAAAGCATAGAAACGGTAAATGCTGCCGCAAACTTAAGCCTGTGCCGTTTCAGCATATCTCCTCTGCACCTTTCCTCAACACACAGGTAAACAGCAAAGGCTGGCAAAATAAGCAGCCAAGTAAAGTCAATAATATACCGGAAAACTATACCGGCCATATTTATATCCACAACCGGAATAATAAATGCAAATATATGGCAAATAAGTATAGCCCCAAAAAGCTTCCTGCGCCTTAAAAATCTCTTTGTTTTACCAAAGTAGGCTGCAAAGTTCCACAGCAGCACCGGCATAATAACAAACAAACCTCCATAAACACATTCATAAATAGTAACTCCCATATACTGAGTGAAATTGTCACAGGAATTAATAAATGGAAATCGGCTTGTAATCTTCGGAAACTGGAAGAGATACATAAAGATACCATAGGGAATACGGTCAAGCCTGAAGCCTCTCTTTGTCATATCGTTTGTAGTCAGGTTATAGTTTGCACCGAAGTCAAACACCGAACCGAAGCGGGCATAATTGTAATACATAAGGAAGGCGGCAACCACAACATAGGGCAGCACGAAGACAGCGGTATTAATAAGGCTGTCCTTATTTTTTGCAAACATGGCACGCCTTGCAAATACAGTCCTCATAAAGATAAATATCGCAAAGAAGGAACCCACCAAAAGCTGTGGACGGCAACCTGCCACAAGCGCCATACACAACGAGCCTAAGAGAATCTTGCGTCTGCTTTTCACATTGCCTTGTCGATCAATACCGGCAAGCCAAAGATCAATGCCAAGCAGAGTAAATGTAAGGGCGGTAATCCCGGGAATGGTATAAAGATCATTCCTTTGAAGAACCGGAGTAAGCGCCGAACAAAAAACAAAAAGCTCCGCCATCATAAGAAATGTAACAAATGAAATATGTTTAAAACAGCGCCTTGCAATATCATAAATAAACCTGAAAGCAACAATTATATATATAATCGTAAAATAAAAATTTGCAAGATTAACCGGAAGGTTTATGTCAAACAAAGCTTTCAGAGGCAGAAACAGGATAAGACAAGGTACTATGCCGAAGTATACATAATACTTACCGTTAAAAAAAGCGTAATCCCAGTAGTAATCCACATTTAGGCTGTCTCTTAAATTTGTGTCATATGGATTTGCCATATTCAAAAGTTCTTGGGACGGTTTAAGCATAGGCAAGTCAAAATGCCCCTGCAAAAGAGCCTGTGCAAGATTTGTATAAACTTCCCTGTCCCAGCCAAAATAAAACTTATTGTTTAAATATATAAACATAGCAAAAAGTATATTTATTGCAGTTAGCACAACAAGAACCGCCCTTTGCTTGTCAGACGCAAGGTTAAGCCTATATCTGTATACAGACGTATTGTACCTTAAGCTGCAGCATAGAAGCAAAACAAAAAATATTCCCAGTACTCTCAGTGGCACAAAAAAGAAGGGAACGCTTTTATTAATCTCTACACTATCCAAAGTTATTCCATACGGATTGGTGTTCGTGCCTGTAGGGCTCATACCCAAGTCGTAGTTAGTTGTAGGCTCCAAGTTAATCCTAAGCTTCCCCACCACGCCACTTGTATTAAACTTTATGTACTTGCTTCTTTCAACAGTGGAAACCACCTCCCGCTGCGGCAGACTGTAATATAAGGAATTACCCTCATCTGTAACATCAAAGCTTACATACTGTCTGTAGGGTGTATCACCGGTGCTTGATATACTGATATATATATTGTTAACCTCCGCATTCACCTGTGAAAATTCAAAGTATGAGTTGTCACTGCCATTAAAAATATAACTGCCATCCTCGTTTATTACTAAGCCTTCACCTATCGAAGTCACGTTTATGTGCTCGGATTCATATCCAATACTTTGCCAAAAGCGGAAATTAAACAAAAATACCTCCAGCAAAAGAGTAATTAAAATCAATACAAAAAAAGGCTTAATTTTTTCTTTTGATATTCCCCTCATTTTTTTCGTTTTGCCCTCCCCATGTGTAAATTAATTTCAAATAATAATTATATTCTTATTATACATTATATTTTATACACTTACAATATCAAAAATAAACAAATGGCAGTAAATGTCATTTTTTTTGTTTTATTATAATAGTGAAAGGAGGGATTTTTTTGGAAATAACCATAAATGTCAATGGAACTGCCCCAAAACCAAGGGTAATAAATGTCAGGCAGTATTCTTCCGGAGTGGATAAAGTAAACTTTATACTGAACACCTGTCCCATATCGGGAGAAATAAGTGCAGCCATAGTGGGCAACGAATTAAGTCAAACAATAATTACCCAAAATAATGGCAGCATAATCTCAGCCCTTTGGGAAATTGCCCCTGTCTTTACTGCGAAAAGCGGTTGTTTTGACATACAGCTGCGACTTGAGGGCAGCGGCAAAATATGGCTCAGCGACAAAATGCTGCTGATAGTCAGCGAAAGCACAAGCGGAGAAACTCAAGTCTCCAAAAGTGATGAACTGATAACCATTCCAAAGCTGAGCATAGACGCCATAGTAAATCAAGACATAATATTTAAATACGAGGAGGAATAAAATGGCAGTACTTAATGAAAGTGATTACAAAACAATATACAATGTACCTGAATGTGCAGGAATAACAAATTTTGATACAAGTGCATCAAATACTCTTGCAAATTATAACAAAATCGCTGATTGGATAAACAGCGATGAAACACTCAGTCAATTATTTACAGCAACCGTTACTACTGTAAGCCCATCTTCCCGTTACAGGCTTGATATACTTACAAGTACGGGGGCGGGGATGGTGTACGGATATCGTGCATGGACCAATAACGCCAGCGATGGGGATCATACATCAAAAAGCTACCGTTATGCAAACACTTCCAGTGCCAATACCAGTATAACAGATGTGTCAGAGAGCATACCTCTGTCTTATCTCAATCTAATGCTGATAAAAAGCAAGCATGGATTTATTGCTGACTTGTTTAACAGCACTCAGGCTGACAGGCGTTATTCAATAAGGCTGGTACACACTACAGGTATAGACGACAGCGGGGAAGTAAAAGATATAACCATGTTTGGATTCGGCGATTATTTCAACACGATAGTTACCCCCTTCGTCTGGAGTGCTGCCGTTGGATATCTGGAAAATAACTCTGCATCAAACAAAACAGGACTTTTTACTTTAATGGTTCCCGGACGTGATATAATATGTGAAAATGTCAAGTTATGCGTGGGGCGTATAATTGATAATCAGACCTTTTTTGAGGCAGGCGGAAAAACCTGGTGCTGTGCGGCATATGATGCAGCATACAAAGGACTTGCCCTTTGCATTGAATAATCGGTAAATACAAACAACTCCCAAAAATCAGATTACTATACCTGATTTCGGGAGTTGTTATTCCATTTATAAATAAAAAATATTACTCGGGTACTTCCTTATCAAAAAGAAGATAATATTCCAAAAACTTATATTCATCAATCAGTTTATCTGTTGATTCATCATCACCGTAAGATACCAAGTCCCCTTCCTTATTAAAAATACCCTTAGAATTTAAGGCTTGGAAGCTGTCCTTAAGCTTCAGCCTATACTCATCCCACTTATTAAACTCAAGTCCTGCCTTATCCTTAACGAGCAGGGATAAGAAGGACGTGCCTGTCATAGGCTCCTCCTTTGTACCTATATCAAAGTTTGCCCACATCTTGTAAGGGACAATATACCTGTATGTATCTTCCGCATTGTATTCATCGGCATATTCCTCCCTGAGGTCATCCTTTTCAACCAGATTAAGATAGGTAAGGCTTGGCTGGTGATCGCCAAACATAAGTATAATGGTGGGTTCATCATAGTTTTTAAAATACTCTATAAGCTCCCCGTAGGCAATATCACTTTGTTTAATAAGGGAAAGATACTGGTCTATATCAATGTTGCCTTCCTGTGTAACCGTAACATCATTCACAAAATCATCACCATCATAATCAAATCCCCCATGATTTTGTACGGTAACGTTAAAAATAAAGAGTTTATCATCCTCCTGTTTATTTTCAAACTGTTCAATAACCTTCTTATAGGACTCTCTGTCTGATATATATTCACGTATATATTCCAAATCGTCACCGAAACTGGAATTTTGCATTATGGCATCTTCAAAGGAAAGAACCGAAGACCCCTCATCAGGTGATGAGATGGATACCTTGCTTTCTCCGGAAGAGAAATCCTCACCGGAAATAAACTCATCAAAGCCAAGCCTTGGATAAACATTTGCCCTATTCCATGAGCTTGACCAAAAGGGGTGAATAGCTAAGGTTTTATATCCTGCGTTTTTAAAATCCCATGCAAGGGACGGAGTATTTCCCTTAATAAGGTTTACATAAGGAGTTTGATTAGAGTTGATAATACCCCCTGCAATACCCGTTAAAAATTCAAACTCGGTAAAACTGGTTCCTCCCCCGTATACCGACACACGCATATCGCCGCTTACGGTATTTTCCTCAAGGCTGTGCCAATATTTAAGGGGATCCTCACTTGGAGTAATATTATATATTTCTTCCGGATCCGCAAACCCTTCGTTCATAATCACAATAACGTTGGGCTGCTCCTGTGGCTGCTCAGGCTGATAAACATCCTCTGTATTTTCAAGTATCTGCCTTGCTTTTTCCTCATTATATCCCTCAGGTTCGGTTACAACAGTTTTTTTTAATCCATTGACAAAGGTAGTCAGTACACCAAAGTTTTTATTTGACTTATTTACATCAAACTCCAAATAACCATAGCTTGACCATGACTCATCCCTTGCCGTAAAGCTAATCAGGCAGACTGCCGATACAGCCAGGAAAGCCAACCTTAAGGCTATATTAAGATATATCTTCTTAAGCCTTATGGGACAGCAAAGCTTAAAGACCAGCTGAATTATTATAATGCTGTACAGGAGGGATGACAGCATGGGCAAAGAAACAAAGTACTTGTATCCTCCCGATACCTTTAAGGCTGTGCCTATAGCCAAAACATCCCCGGGGGTAACCGCATTGCCCCTAAAGGCGGAAACCCATGTATTGACAGTTAAAAAGATAAAGAAGATTACACAGGAAATTACTGTGGTTATGCGTAGGCTTAAAGTAAGAAAAAGAAAAAAAGCAATAACCGATGCACACAGCAGATAATTGTAAAAAACAGCTCCATGCACCATTATTTCATTATTTCCCAGCACAAAGGTCAGCATATGGAGGGGTAAATACAAAGTAAATACTACTGTTAGTATTTTTTTGACCTTATTGCTTAAGTTAAAGTTCAAAATACCCACAAACATTATTGCAAAGGGCAAAATAAATAAAGTCGGCAAATATTTTGCCGGCATACCCCCTGTTCCTTGTGTATATAGAACAATGCCCAGAGCTATGTATAATATGCAGACTGTTATTAAATAAAGTTTCAAATGTTTTTTATCTAAATTGGCTATACCTGTCATATCACTGTCTTCCAATCTTGTTTTTATAAATAAAGAAAGGCAACTTACGTTGCCTTTCATAAAATCATAAATTACAAAAATAAATTATACTCTTTAATTATCAGCAACTTAGAGTATTAGTCCCAATCGCTGCCATTTGTACAAGAAATTGTTTCTATACCTGTAGGTTCAGAATAACCTGATGATTCAATAGCATTTCCGCTAAGTTCAGGATCATATACAGCCTGATTTTCACCATTATCAGCTGTAACAGAATCGCCATTAACACTTGCTGCAAGTACCTGTTCTACAACACCCTTATCTTCATCATAATAGATAATAGCAGATGTACCTGTAGGTACGGTAACAAGCTTCTCTGTAGAACCAGTAGCTGTCTGACCGTTCATAAGATCCGCAAGAGTATCTGCATTAGGATAAGTACCTGTGCTTGCCTTGCCGTTTACAACACAGGTGTTAGCTGCGTTGTAGATAGACTTAGCAGCTGAAAGGTTAGCTGTAGTCTGAGAGCTGGATATGTAACCAACTACGTTAGGTACGAGTAAAGCAATGAGGATTACCATGATAGCGATAACTACGATGAGCTCAACCAGAGTAAAACCCTTGCTTTCGTTAAGTCTGTTTTGTAACTTCTTTAACATTTAGTTTCCTCCCTTAGAAAATATTTATTTTTTGTTGATGTCATTATTATAAGGCATATTTATCCAAAAAGCAAGTCATTTTTTAAAAAAAAGTTAATCCTGTAAATAAATTATGAACGAACCCTTTTTATCAGTCATATTTCACAAATTTCATTCCTATTTATTGGATGGTTTGCATACAACAATTAAGCATTTCAAAACAGAAGAAAATATTTAATTGTTAATTTTGTATGATTTATATAATTGAGATTAATGAATAAACGCAAGATTAAAAACCTTTATTTACATTTACATAATAATTTATTAATAAACCAAGCAGTAATAAAAAGACTAAAAACAGCTCTAAACACAACAAAATAACGGTCACATGGGAATAAACGGGTTATATAATATTTAGTGTGGTCACCGCAAAACGACTACACCGTTTTTAATAAAAAATAAAGACATAAGCTAAACTTTCGTGTAAAATGAAATTAACCACAAAAGCAAAATACAGAAAAGATTTTAGCTTATGTCCAACACTAATTATGTCGCAGAATTATTAGATTTAAAAGATCCAGATTTTCAATTTTATAAAAGTTACTGATAAAAAGATAAAAATTGCATTTATAAAGTAATCTATACCTCGTTGCGGAATAAGCCCGACATATTTCCTCATTGTGAAAAAAGCCATATTAATATACTTGGTCACAAGCTTCTATACCATAAAGAAAACGCTGCCACAATACAAACCACTCAAAAAATATCAGAAAAATATATTGCAAAACAGCTGAATACAAGCCATAACACAGTAAACAGAATTATAAATTTATCCCCAATAAATTTTATGTAATCAATGATCTTGCAAAAACCTTAAACAAAAACAAGAATCGCACTGATGAATAAGGAACCCAGACTTTATAACAAGTTTAAACGGTATTATAAACTGCTTCTGGCTGACAGATCCAAACTTGATGGTGTTTATTTTAAGAAATATAGATGTTTTGATAAATTTATAAGCCAGACAGACATTGTAGATTATCTTCGGAACAGGAAGAAAAGTTAAAAACACATATAATCTATATCCGCAGTTATTATCTGCCATCAAGAGAAAGGATGTGACGACCTTTAAATGTATTATATACGGTGAATATAAAAATATATCCGGATATTTTAAAGAGGTCTTAAAAGCCTGCTGCCAGTATGCGTACCACGTAATTAATTCTATTATGTGTAATTATACTGACGGAATAATTGAGGGGATAAATAACAAGATAAAAATAGTAAAAAGAATAGCATTTGGTTATAGGAACTTTTATCATTTCATAAATAGCATCCTTATTATATGCAAAATGATATATAAAGAAAAACATAGTGCATAGTTGTATTAATAACCATGCACTCTGTGAGTTTAGCTTTTTATGTCAATCAAGTCAAAACCACACCAGTTGACACTGAACCAAAAAAAGCTGTCATTTGACAGCTTTCTGAGCGACCTGGAAGGGGCTCGAACCCTCGACCTCTGGCGTGACAGGCCAGCGCTCTAACCAGCTGAGCTACCAGGCCACATTATTAAGAAAAAGTGGGCTCTCAGGGACTTGAACCCGGGACCGTCCGGTTATGAGCCGGATGCTCTAACCAACTGAGCTAAGAGCCCTAAGACTTTCACCTATGAGCCGAAAAAAATAATCCGATCGCCGTAAGGCGACTTTTACGAAACAAAAGCTCTTTAACGGTAAAAGAAAAAGCCGATGAACGGACTCGAACCGTTAACCTGCTGATTACAAGTCAGCTGCTCTGCCAATTGAGCCACATCGGCTTATTATTAGATTATCCTCTATACTTTAATACAGAGGATAATCTATAGCAATTGAATTCGGCATCCACCTATCTTCCCGGGCAGTCACCCACCAAGTATTGTCAGCCGTTTAGGTCTTAACCGTCGTGTTCGGGATGGGAACGGGTGTTTCCCCTAAACGCATCGACACCGAAAATATATAAGGTCTTATACCTTCAAAACTGAAAACAA
>CALWRD010000066.1 GCA_944383875.1 uncultured Clostridia bacterium
CTATTTTATTACTTTATTAATTAATTTATTCGGTCTTTATTCCATCTACTTCATTTATAGCCTCAAGCCTCAGCTGTTCGTCCGGCTCCGGTTTTTTAGGCATACCTGCCACACTGTCATAGCCGAAGTACTTTAAAAACTCATCTGTTATTCCAAAGAGGATGGGTCTGCCTGGCACCTGAAGGCGTCCTTTTTCCTCAACGAGTCCGTATTCCACAAGCTTGTTGACCGCTCTGTCCGCATTAACCCCTCTGATTTCCTCAATAGTTGACTTGGTAACAGGCTGTTTGTAAGCAATGATGGCAAGGGTTTCAAGCATAGGCTGACTCAAACTGCGCTTGACAGGGGACTGAAAAAGTCGTTTTATGTACTCATAATACTCTTCGGAGGTACACATCTGATAGGCGTCCTCCACCCTGATGATGGTTATGCCCCGTTTTTCGCCGTTGTACCTGTCCATTAGGTTTTCCACAACCGCCTTAGTGGTATTTATGTCCTGTTCAAGGGCATCTGCCATATCCTTAAGCTTAACCTCTTCGCCTGCTGCAAAGAGGATAGCCTCTACCGCTCGTTCCATTTCGGCTATTCCCATACCTTCACACTCCGTAAATCATAATTTCACCAAATGCCTCTTCCTGCTCGGCACGTACACAGGCATTTTTAACAAGTTCAAGCATTGCCATAAAGGTTACCACAATTTCCGTCTTAGTCGAATTGTGCCTGAACATATGCTTAAATGCAACGCTTTTGTTAATCCTAAGCAGGTTTTGTATATATTCCATTTTTTCCTCTATCTTAAAGGTTTCAATGTAAACAGCCCTTGCAACAGCCTTTGCCTTATCCGGCTTAACTTCGGCACGGCGCATAAGCGCCGTATAAGTTTCATCAAGGGTCTGCCTTGTAACACCCTCAAGTATTTCATCAAGACATATGGGAACATCTTCCCTCACCTTTGAAAGCATAACCTCATCACCGCTGCCAAAGTATCTTTCCCCTGCATACTCCTGCCTTTGGGCAAGTCCTGCCGCAAGCTGTTTAAAGAGCTTATACTCAACCAGCCTTGCAACAAGTTCATCCCTTGGGTCTCCCTCTTCTTCCTCATCGTTATCCGACTTTGGCAGAAGCATACGGGACTTGATCTTAAGGAGTTTGGATGCCATAACGATAAACTCACTCATATTTTCCATCTTTTCGCTGTCCATCCTGCTTAAATACTCCATATACTGGTCGGTAACAAGGGCAATGGGTATATCATATATATCAATTTTATTTTTTTCGATAAGTGAAAGAAGCAGATCCATGGGACCTTCAAAACTTTCAAGCTTGATATTAAGCTCCATAATACAATCACCCTTAAACAATATTTAAAAGAGCATTTGCCACAAAGTTTACAACAGGACTGACCAGTCCCAGAAGCCAGAGGAAAATAAACACCGTCTGATAAAGCTTTTCATTCTGTGACATCCTTATCTGCGCATTTGGGCTTAAAAAGCACCTTAATATCCTGTTGCCGCAAAGGGGATAAACAGGTATTAAATTAAACACCGCAATAATAACAAAATAATGCCTTAAAGTGCCCAAAAAAGTCATAAGGTAATCCGCCCACACAACATCGGCGAAAAAGACCGCAAGAAAAACAAGGGCAATCTTAATTAACCCTGCAAAAATCAAAGATACCACAATAGGTGTAATATAGGTAACAAGAGTGCCCGCACGCTTGCTTTTATATCCGACCATAGAGGTTTCAACAGGCTTGCCCCAGCCCATACCGGTAAAGACAAAAAGCAAAAAGCCTATAGGCTCAAAATGCTTAATGGGATTAAGGGTAAGTCTTCCCTGAGACTTGGGCAGCTTGTCACCCATAAGGGTTGATGCAAGTGCCTTGGTAAATTCAAATATATCCGTTACAATAAATATGGCTATAATCAGTATTATTATTTCAATAATTCCTCTCACATCTCCACTCCTTTCACAGCTCGACGCATACTGCACTGCCTGTCTCAAGTGATGTCTTAACATCAATGATACGTTGATTTTTTGAGCCCCTGAACTTAAGCATAAGAGATTTTTGCTCCAAAATAAAGGGACCGTCTATAACATAACTGCACAGCTTGATAAGCTCAAGAGCAGCTGCATCCTTAATAAGCTCCTCCCACACAAAACCCGTATAGGCAATGACATTAAGTCCCTTTTGCCGTACAAGTCCCGCAAGCTCGGTAAGCGCTTCACACTGCAAAAAGGGTTCGCCTCCCGAAAAAGTAAGCCCGTCCAGCAAAGGATTGTCAAAAGCCCTTGCTGCAATCTCAGCCGTGTCCATAAGCTCACCGCCATCAAGGGGGTGGGTATCCGGATTGTGGCAGCCCTTACAATTGTGTTTACAGCCCTGCACAAAGACAGTCATCCTTATGCCGGGACCGTCCACTATGGAATCATTTACTATACCTGCTACTCTTAAAAGCATAACTTAAACAATCCTCTTAAACTTTTTTTCCAACTCGTACTTTGTCATTTCTATTACCGTGGGTCTGCCATGGGGGCAGTTAAATGGGTTTTCCAACTCCAGCATACGCTCGATAAGGGTCTTTGCCTCAGTAAAACTAAGCTTGTCGTTGCCCTTAACCGCCGCCTTACAGCTCATGGTGGCTATGGCGTCAAGCTTGGTATCATAAATACTTTTAAGCGTCTTGTCCTTAAGGGTATCTATAATATCCAGGAAAAACGCCGCATTTGACGGTTCATCAAACACAAACGGCACCGCCCTTAGGGCACATGCCTTTGGTCCCAGTTCCTCTATATCATAACCAAAGCTTTCAAGCAGTTCACGGTTATCCTCAACCACCTCTTTTTCGGACTCTGTTAAATTAACAGCTATCGGTTGAAGCAAAATCTGACTGACATTGCTGCCTGTTCTCATTTTATTGGTTAATTCCTCATAAAGAACACGTTCATGAGCCGCATGCTGATCAATCATATACATTTTATCATCCTGCTCTACAATCCAGTAAGTGTTAAACACCTGCCCCACTATCTTGTAATGGGTAAAAAATTTATGCTTGGGAATATTCTCCGAAGTACTTTCTCCTACAGGTATCGAAGCTCTTTCAGTTACAGGCTCAGGTTTATTTTCAGGCACTGCCGCCTCAGGCAATATTGTACCCGAAGAGGGCTTAACACTATTCGCAGCCCTGTCGTAAACAGCCTTATCTTCATATACCTTCTGCACTATGCTTGAAAAGCCTGCCTCTCTGCCCCTGCCGTAATCCTCCGCAAGCCTGAAAATATTTTTAGGCTTGTCGGCGTCAAGTTGAGTCTGCACAGGCTTTGGCACTTTTTCGGGCTTGCTCCACTCCACTTCCGGAATAAATTCACCGCCCTTTAAAGCCTTATCAACAGCCTCATACACAAGACCGTATATAAAATCATCATCAGAAAACCTGACTTCAAGTTTTGTAGGATGTACATTAACATCAACCGTACTTTTTGGTACAGTCATATTTAAAATAAAAACGGGAAACTTGCCTGTCATAAGCCTGCCCTTATAAGCTTCCTCAACAGCGGAGGATACAACGGCACTTTTAACATATCTGCCGTTTATAAAAAAATTTTCATAGGTACGGTTTGCCCTTGAAAGTTCGGGCTTGCCCACCAGACCCTTTATGCTGTAGCCCTCCTTTGAAAGCTCGGCTTCGATAAGCTTAAGGCTGTTTTCCTTGCCGTAAATATGAAAGGCAGTTGTACGCAAATCACTGTTCCCGGAGGTTTGCAGCATAACATTGCCGTTATTTATATACTTAATAGCTATATGTGGATGTCCCAGAGCTATACGGTTTACAACATCCGCCACATAGCCGCTTTCCGTTGCAGGTTTTTTGAGAAATTTTCGTCTTGCGGGAGTATTGTAAAAAAGATTTTTAACGGTAAATACAGTACCCACCTCAGCTGCCGCAGGAAGCTCGTCAACTACTCTTCCGCCGCTGAGTTCAATCTTTGTGCCCTCGCTGTCCTCTGCTGTCCTTGTAATCATTTCAACATCCGCAACGGAGGCTATACTGGAAAGCGCCTCACCCCTGAATCCAAGGGTCAATATACCATCCAAGTCCTCAAAGGTGTCTATCTTACTGGTTGCATGGCGCATAAAGGCAGTGCGTATCTCATCACGAGGAATACCCTTGCCGTTGTCGCTGACCCTGATATAGCTGATGCCGCCGTCCTTAATCTCCACGGTAAGGGCAGTGGCTCCCGCGTCAATGGAGTTTTCAAGCAGCTCCTTTACCACGGAGGAGGGGCGTTCCACCACCTCTCCTGCCGCTATCTTATCTATTAAAGTATTGTCAAGTAAATGAATTTTACTCATTAAGATTACCTCGTTTCCTGTTCGGTAAACTTTTCCTTCAGCTCATAAAGCTTTTTTAAAGCGTCAAATGGGGACATGGAGTTTACATCAAGTGAATTAATCTCATCTGCAAGCTCCTTAAGGCGCATTAATTCACCACGAGGTGCATCGAAGTTGTATACAAAGTCCTCTTCCTTTGTGCTTTCCTCCTCAGCCGACCGCAGATTAATGTTATATTGGCTCAAAACCTTTAAAAGTTCCTCTGCTCTGCCTGTAACCACGCCCGGCACCCCTGCAAGCTTAGCCACATGTATGCCGTAGCTCCTGTCTGTGCCTCCACGTGTTATCTTACGGAGGAAAATAACATTCTCACCCTGTTCCTTAACGCTTACGCAATAGTTTTTAACTCCCTCAACCTTGCCCTCAAGCTCGGTCAGCTCATGGTAATGGGTTGCAAAGAGGGTACGTGCCCCTATCCTAAGGGCAATATATTCAAGCACAGCCCAGGCTATGCTAAGTCCGTCAAAGGTGGAAGTACCTCTGCCTATCTCATCCAGAATAAGCAGGCTGTTTTTGCTTGCATTATTTAATCTATTGGCTACCTCCACCATCTCCACCATAAAAGTTGACTGACCTGTGGCAAGGTCATCGGAGGCGCCCACACGGGTAAATATCCTGTCGGTAATACCTATCCTTGCGCTGTCGGCAGGTACAAATGAGCCGATCTGCGCCATAATCACTATAAGTGCGGTCTGCCGCATATAGGTTGATTTACCTGCCATATTGGGACCTGTAATAACAGACAGCCTGTCATCCCCCGTATTCATATAAATATCGTTGGGGATAAAGCTGTCATCCCGCATAACCTGTTCAACAACCGGATGCCTTCCGCCCTTGACATCAATCTCGCCGCTTTCATCAACAACAGGCTTTACATAGCCGTTCTTTTCGGCAACCTCAGCAAGGGATTGAATCACATCACAGGCAGCAATGGCAGAGGCTGTCTGCTGAATACGCTGTATGTTTTCACCTATCTTAAGCCTTACGCCGGAAAAGAGTTCATATTCCAGATCGTTCAGCTTTGTTTCCGCTTCAACTATGGTGTCCTCAATCTCCTTAAGCTCCGGAGTAATAAACCTTTCACAGTTGACAAGGGTCTGCTTTCTCATGTATCTGTCACGCACCATATCAAGGTTGCCGTTGGTAACCTCGATGTAATAGCCAAATACCTTGTTGTACCTGACCCTGAGCTTTTTGATGCCCGTCTCTTCCCTTTCCTTGGCTTCAAGCTCCATCAGCCAATCGGAGCCTTGATTTTTTGCCTTACGCAGCCTGTCTATTTCCTCATATGCGCCCTCTTTTATAAGACCGCCTTCACGGACACTGAAAGGGGGCTCATCTGCAATATTGCTGTCAATCAGCTCATAAAGATCCTGAAGGCTGTCCATCCTGTCACGAAGATATACGGTATACTCTGTACCAAGGTTTTCCATAAGGCGCATAATATATGGTATATTTCTGAAAGAATCTCTGAGGGCAATAAGATCCCTTGCATTTGCATTTTGATAAACAACCTTGCTCATAAGGCGTTCAATATCATAGATGCTGTTTAAAAGTTCCTTTAAATCCTCTCGCTCAAAAACTCTGTCCTTTAACACCTCAACGGCGTCCAGCCGCCTTTTAATTTCTTCGGTATCAATCAAAGGCTGTTCGATCCAGCTGCGCAGAAGTCTTGCGCCCATAGCGGTCTTGGTCTTATCAAGTACCCACAAAAGGGAACCCTTCCTGCCCTTGTCCCTTACAGAGGCAGTCAATTCAAGATTACGTCTGGAACTTATATCCAGCACCATATATTTATCTGCCCAATAGGGCTTAATCGATGATATATGACTAAGTCCGTTCTTTTGGGTGTCGGTAAGGTACTGCATAAGGGCGCCGGCAGCACTGACGCACAAAGGCTCTGTATCCAGTCCGAATCCCGCAAGATTAATGGTTCTGAAATGATTGCAAAGGCAGACATCCGCATTTGCAAAGTCAAAACTCTTTTCCTCTCCACTGCCGGTTTTTAGGGAAAATATATTTTCAATTCTGTCGGAAAGGGTAAAATCTTCGTTTGCTATAAGCTCGGAAGGATTAAATCTTGCTATCTCGTCAATAACCTTATTTTCCGCATCGGCAGGTACACTTGTTACCGCAAATTCACCCGTGGATACGTCGCAGGCAGCTATACCGAAGCCCTTTTTGCACTGGTATATACACATAATATAGTTGTTTCTGCCCTCGTCAAGCACATTTGTATCAAGCACCGTACCCGGAGTAATTATCCTGATTACCTCACGTTTTACCAATCCCTTAGCCTTTTTGGGATCCTCAACCTGCTCGCAGATAGCTACCTTGTAGCCCTTTTCAACAAGCTTTGCAATATAGCCGTCGGCAGAGTGAAAGGGTACTCCGCACATAGGCGCTCTTTCGGGCATACCGCAGTCCTTTCCCGTCAGTGTAATTTCAAGCTCACGGGAGGCAATAAGTGCATCCTCAAAAAATAACTCATAAAAATCACCCAGCCTGTAAAAAAGCAGACAGTATTTATATTTTTCCTTAATTTGCAGATACTGCTCCATCATAGGAGTATATTTAGCCATAGCGCAATATCTTCCCTTCTAATCGGTTCAGCGGCAGCCGCTGCATCCTGCACAGCCGCCGGATGAACAGCTTGAACAGCCGCCTTCATCGCCGGATACGGTGGAATTGATTATGGTCATAACCTGATTTACAAGCATACTGAACTGGGTTTCCGCATCAAGCATATCCATAATTATACTGTTTGCCTTAAGGTCTTCCATCATCTCCGCAAGCTTAAGCTTCTCCCTTTCCAGATCCTCATCGTTTAAAATACCATCGGCATACTTCTGCTTAACGGCATTGCTGTAGTCGCTGTAGTTAAATAAAAGCTGCTGTGCCTCCGGATTGCCGTCAAAAACATATCTGGCATCCGCCATACGCTTACCTTCTTCACTTTCAAGCAACTTACTGCCCAACTCTCTTGCAAGTTCGTATACAGTCATAGTCAAATCCTCTCTCCTATTAAATAAAATGTCTTATTATCAGTTATCTTAACCTGTACCATAGTTCCTATAACATCCCTGTCCGACTTAAAGTGCACAAGGGTGTTGTCATCAAGCCTGCCTGTCACAAATTCGGGATCACTTGAGCTTACGTCCTCCGCAAGTACGTTATATGTCTTACCTACCTTTTCATGATTAAGCTCGTATATGATAGGATTAACAGCCTCAAGCACCGCATTAAAGCTGCGCTTAGCCTGTTCTTCGCTGACCTGATTTTCCATAACGGCAGCAGGGGTACCTGTACGCTTTGAATAGATAAAGGTAAATGCACCACTGTACCTTGCCTTTTTGATAACATCAACGGTATCCGCAACCTCCGCATCACCCTCTCCGGGAAAACCTACCATTATGTCGGTGGTAATTGCGCACTCAGGCATAGCTTGTCTGATTTTAGCCACCGTTTCAAGATAACTTTCCTTGGTGTAATGCCTGTTCATCTGTCGCAGTATCTCGTTATTTCCTGCCTGTACCGGCAGATGAATATGCTTGCAGACCTTGTCACACTCCGCCATAGCCTTAATAAGCTCATCGGACAAATCCTTTGGGTGGCTTGTCATAAATCTTATACGCTCTATGCCCTCCACCTCATTTACCATCCTTAAAAGCTGAGCAAAGGTCACTTCCTTTTCAAGTCCCCTGCCGTAGCTGTTTACATTTTGTCCAAGAAGGGTAACTTCCTTAACTCCGTCTGCCGCAAGGGCTTTAACTTCCTTTAAAATATCCTCCGGTGTACGGCTGCGTTCCCTGCCCCTTACATAGGGCACAATGCAGTATGAGCAAAAATTGTTGCAGCCAAACATAATATTAACGCTTGCCTTAAATTTATACTTTCTGATAGCAGGCAAATCCTCCACTATCTCTCCGTGTTCCTTCCAGATGTCAAATACTGGGCTGCCGCTTTCAATATTCATATACATAAGTTCCGGCAGCTTGTAAAGGTTGAAAGTACCGAATACTATATCCACGTGTTTGTATTTTTTTCTGATGGTTTCAAGAACCGTAGGCTGCTGCATCATACAACCGCAGAGGGCAATCTTTAAATCCGGCTTTTCAGCCTTGATATGCTTAAGGTACCCAAGATTGCCGTAAACCTTGTTTTCCGCATTTTCCCTGACACAGCAGGTATTATATATAATAAAGTCCGCATCCTCCTCATTATCCGCCTTGGTATAACCCATTTCAGTAAGCATACCCAGGAGCTTTTCGGAGTCGTGTGCATTCATCTGACAGCCGAAGGTAACTATAAGCATCTTCTTTTTTCTGCCTTGTTCAGCCTCAAAGCGCTCATTTTCAGCCCTCATCAGGTCAATAAAGCCCTGTTGGCGCTTAAGCTCTTCCGCACTTGGCAGTATATTCTTTCTTTCCACAATATATCCTCCAAAACTACGCTGAAATCTATATTAAATCATTATATCACATCAGGACAAAGATAGCAAAGCTTTTTATAGTAACATATTTTAGGGCGATTTATACTTGTAAGTAATTGTATCGGGTGGTATAATCTGCTTATCACAAATAAGAAAAGTCAGGTGAATGAAATGAAAGAATGGAAGAAAAATCTCCGTGATATAGAACCTTACGTACCGGGGGAACAGCCACAGGCGGCTGATGTAATCAAACTTAACACAAATGAAAGTCCCTTTCCTCCATCACCTAAGGTGAAGGAAGCAATAGCAAGCTTTAATACGGATACACTGCGTAAATATCCAAGCTTTGTATGTCCGGAACTCAAAGCCGCACTTAAGGAAAACTATCCCGTATCGGATACCGAGCTTTTTCTCGGAAACGGCTCCGATGAAGTGCTTGCACTTTGCTTTATGACCTTTTTTAACTCGGATAAGCCTATACTCTTCCCCGACGTTACATACTCCTTTTATCCTGTATGGTGCAGCCTGTACAATATTCCCTATGAAACCATACCTCTTGATGAAAACTTCAATATACGCTGTGAGGACTATTACAAGCCAAACGGCGGCGTAGTAATTACAAACCCCAACGCACCTACTGGCATATATATGCCTCTTGAAAAAATCGAGGATATAATAAGTCATAACAGGGATGTAATAGTGATAGTTGACGAGGCATATATCGACTTTGGGGGAAAATCCGCTGTTGAGCTTATACATAAGTATGACAATCTGGTTGTGGTGCAGACCTATTCAAAGAGCCGCAACCTTGCAGGCATAAGGGTAGGCTATGCCGCTATGCAAATGGAGCTTACAGCAGCCCTTGAGGCAGTTAAAAACAGCTTTAACAGCTACACACTAAACAGCATTTCACAAGCAGCGGCGGCGGCAGCGGCGCTTGATAAGGACTACTTTAAAAAATGCACAGGGGAAATAATTAAAAACCGTACCTACACCGTATCGGAACTCGATAAGCTTGGATTTAAAACTATGCCAAGTATGGCAAACTTCATATTCACCACTCACCCTGACTATTCTGGTGAGGAGCTTTTTAACTTTCTCAAGTCAAAAAACATATATGTACGTCACTTTAATAAGCCACGAATAAATGAATACCTGCGTATTACCATAGGCAGTGGGGAAGAAATGACTTCACTTGTATCGGCGTTAAAGGAATATGTAAAGTAAAAGTCACAAAAAGGGATACCGCTGGTAAAAAGAGGTATCCCTTTGTCATTTCAAAATATAATTTTGCGCTATATTCACACCAAGGTCAAAGCTTGCTATGGTTGAAAGGGCAAAAAGCATAAAAAGTCCGTATCCGAAAAGAAGTCCCGTCACAAAGCGCCTGATATTTGTGCTTTCATACTTTGTAAGCAGCTGAATAAAACCATCCAATATCATAGGCACAAGAAGCAGAAAAGATACCTGTACGGAACATCTGAAAAAAGGTACGCAAATCAATGAAAAAAGAATACCAACAAGCTCCCCCGTGCATCTTGCGCAAACAGGAAACTTCACTCCCTTATAGTGAAAGGACCTGTCATCCCTGCAATGGCAGCCGAATACAATAGGGAGCCACTTATACATAAAAACCTTAAGACCATCCATTACAAATTACCCAACATATCATAACCATAATTACAAGACCAACTATATAGCCCAAGATCGCCAGCACTATACCTACAATAACTCCTATACCAGCTGCCTTAGCAGTCTTTGGCTTTGTATCCTTCCAGACAAGGAAAAGAATAAAACCTGCAATAGGTATACAACATCCTAAAAGCCCCCAAAGGAATCCTCCGTTATCAGCAACAGGCGGATTGGCGTTACCCTGACTTGCTCCGCAGTCCGGACAAAAAGCCGCATCATCATCTATTTGTGTTCCGCAATTCCTGCAATATGCCATAAATAAATTCCTTTCTTTTATCCATATGTTGCAGCAGCCGTCCGCAACAACTCTCCAATTATCTTTTGTGTATAAAAAACCGCCATTTCACAACAGAAATGACGGTTAAATTCGCATCACTTACATAGCAGCAATGGAAGCAAAACCTATTGCAAATACCAGAATATAGTAAATAACACATAAAATAACGCACACAAGTGCACCGATACCGGCTGCCTTAGCAGTCTTTGGCTTTGTATCCTTCCAGACAAGGAAAAGAATAAGACCTGCAATAGGAATACAACATCCTAAAAGTCCCCAAAGGAAACCTCCGTTATCAACAACAGGCGAATTAGTGTTACCCTGATTTGCTCCACAATTTGGACAATGAACCGCATTGTCATCAATCTGTGCCCCACAATTCTTACAAAATGCCATAAAAATCCCTCCTCAGAACAAATATTATAATCCTAAGCACTATACAAAAATCAACTGAAATGCCATGCTTGGGATTAAATTAATACATTGTTATAAATGTATACTTTTTTAATAACAGCAAATCACTGTATTAATATAGTGTCATTATAATCTAATTTTATACAAATGTCAACAATAAAGTTGGTTTTTCTAGGTTAAGCTTCGGTTACCAAAAAGTATACTTTTTGATAAAAAGGGAGGAACAACTTTATGTCGAAATTATCAAACAATTTGCAGCGCAACGAAACGGTAATTATGGAGGGGAAGGTACATTGGGCAACACTTATTGCACCGGTCATATTGACCTTTATTACCTGTGGATTTATGATCATCTGGCTTATTCCCAGATTGATACATATGCTGACCACCGAATTATCTCTGTCCAACAAACGCCTTGTGGGAAAATACGGCTTGATCAACACAAAGCAGATGGACAGTCCGCTAAACAAGATAAACAGCGTTACCGTGGAAAGCGGTTTGATCGGAAAAATATTCGGCTACGCTACGATAACCGTAAATACCGCAAGTACCGTATATGTTTTTAAAAACATTGCAAACGGAGATGCCTTCAGATATTCTATTCTCGAAGAAATGGAAAAATATGAAGAGGCACGTATTAAAGATCAAGCCAGTGCTATTGCCGGTGCAATAAATTCAAACAAATAATTTGGCAAAATTAAATATTCATTGATACTGCACTTTAAAAAAATTTTATTAAAACAGGCATCAAAATCATCTGCCACAGCCGTATCAAAGTATACAAACAGTATTGTATTTTCACCCGGCAAAAAAATTACACCATTTCAATAAATTAAATATGATACACATAATAAACCCCATCTTCAAGTAAGATGGGGTTTTGTGTTTATTCCGATATTTCCCCGAAGGGCGAGCCATTGCCCTCAGTCTTAATAAGCGCCTCATAATCCCTTATACAAATAACATAATCGGGCTTATACTCCTCAATATAATCCGCAAGACTCATTTTATCATAATGTCTCAGGTCAATGCTGCGCATTTCGTCAAAGCTGTAATAGGCAAGGCACTCAAGGGCATTTGTAAAGCTGTCCCCGTATATAAGCACATCAGGCAGCTGAGGACGATTGGTTTTTATAACAGTTTCCGCCCTGTCACCGCACATATAAAGATCATACATAACATCCTTATACTCATTTTCCGGAGGGTAATAAACCTGAGAGTAGCCTGCAGCTCCGTCATCCTCTCTTGTAAAAGAAATATTTTCGGAAAATTCGGCGGTAAAAAGAGTTTCCGTAATCTTTGTTATCCCGAACAGTTTGCGTGAACTTGAGCCTAAGTAATTATTTTTAAGCTCCGTAAAGGTTATTTCATCATCGGCAGGATACTTAAGCTCACCGCCTGTATCCTTATTAATGTTATCTATAATGTACTTATAGGAAACATAAGCTCCCTGCAAACTGTAATGATTGTCCACCTTAGAGCTGTATATATCCCTGCCCTCCATCAGCTCCTTACACTGACCTGCATCTATAAAGTTGACGCCGTATTTATCCGCTGCAGCATTGAAGTCCGCAAGCACCTCATCGGTATACTCGGCACGGTTTTCAAGATAAGAGGGATACTTGTCCTCAAAGATGGCATATTGGCAGGGTACGCCTACATAATAGTAGTTACCCCCATAGCCCTCCACAAGGTTTTGCAATTTTGAAAGCTCACTTACAAAGCTGTCCGTTTCCTCCTTAAGCTCCTCCCTGTCAAAAAAGCAGTAGTCAAGATAAATAAGCAGTATATCATCCCTCACAATTACGTTGTTAACCACGGGACGCCTGATTATATACTCGTTGAAGTAAGTCCTGAATTTCAAAAGGGTGTATCTGAAAGCGGCATGATCTGCAAGATAACTTTCAAGGTCGGTAAAATATGTACCGTCTGCCACAGCCTGCTCACTGTACTGGGGCATAGCGTCAAGCATACGGTTTTCATAAAAGGATTTTTCCTCCTTAAGCTTAGCCACAGTGACAACCATACCCGAAAAGATAAGCGTTAAAAAACAGATAACAGCCAGAAAACCCGAAACCTTTTTCATCACATTCCCTCCTTAAAACCTGAAGTAAATAAACGGATTAAAGGAACCGTTTACAAGCTCAATGTAGCCCAGTATAAATACTGCCACGGCAAATATTTTCGGTACAAAGTTAAGCACAAATCCCGAAAATAAATTTTTCTTTGTCGTAAGATATTTTCCCACAACCATAGCCACAGGGGTCGAACAGATAAAAAACAGTATCCATTCGGGGTAGAACTGGATAAAGTAGTACACAGTCTGTTTGCTCCAGAAGCCCTCTGCACCAATACCGAACATTGCTCCAAGATATGTCCAAACAGCAGAGAGATCCTCCGATCGAAAAATAACCCAACTTATGACCACAAGCACCATGGTATATATATGTCTTATGATTGACGGTATTCTGTCAAGGACGCCTGCAAGGAGATACTTTTCAATGAGCAGTATAATACCGAAATATAATCCCCAGATAATAAAATTCCATGAAGCACCGTGCCACATACCCGTCAAAAACCATACAATCATTATATTGAGCATATGCCGTGGCACACTGCACCTGTTACCGCCCAACGGAATATACACATAATCTCTGAACCAGCTTGAAAGGGAGATGTGCCATCTGCGCCAGAACTCCGTTACGGACTTTGAAATATAGGGATAATTAAAGTTTTCCAGAAAGTGAAAGCCAAACATCCGACCCATACCTATAGCCATATCCGAATATGCGGAGAAGTCAAAGTAAATCTGCGCCGTATAGGCAAGGGCGCCCATCCACGCAAAACTGACGCTCATATGCTCCGAGGGAAATCCGAAGGCAATGTCCGCAAGCCTTCCGGCGGCGTTTGCCAGCAGCATCTTTTTGCCAAAGCCAATCATAAAGCGCACACAGCCTGCGGAAAAGTCCTCCATATTCTCCCTGCGCCCTTTAATTTCATCGGCTATGGTCTGATAACGGACTATGGGACCCGCTATAAGCTGAGGAAAAAGGGAAATATAAAGTGCAACCCACAGAGGATTTTTCTGCACCCTTGTATCACCCCTGTATACATCCACCACATAGGCAAGTCCCTGAAAGGTATAAAAGGATATGCCGATGGGCAGTACCACATTGACCACCTCAACAGATGGTATAAATGAATGAAGGGTCTGTGTGAAAAAGCCGGTATACTTAAAGTAGCCCAGTAAAAGCAGGTTGCAGATAACCGCCCCAATCATACCCCACTTGGCGCCACGCTTGTTTTTCAGGGATGCAAGCATACCGCCTATATAATTAATCATAATGCTTGCAAGCATAAGCAGTAAAAACCTTACTCCGCCGCAGCCGTAAAAAAACAGGCTGAATATAAGCAAAACAAGGTTCCTGAGGGTACGGAAACGCCTTGGCACACAGAAATAAACCGCCAGTAAAGACGGCAGAAAAAACAGTAAAAAACTAACGCTGCTGAAAAGCACAACTCTACCTCCAAATTAAACCATAAATAAGCAATTATCAATTTTACCATAAAATTGTATCTGATTCAACAAATTCAGAAAATTAGCAAAAAGGGTTTGTAATAAAAATACACCCCCGCAGATAGGCTTTAACACCTAATCCTTAGGGTGAATTAAATTAATGGCAGGCTGCGGCACCTACTCAGTCAAATCCTTAGCTGAATAATATGAGTGGGTGGCAGACTTCAAACAAAGGAACAATACGCTTTATGCCTCCTCACTGCTGTATTTTTATTAAAACCTAAAGGAAAAGCTCCATTTCATTATCCTTTGCCTTAAAGCCGTATTTTTCATAGAGACGCTGTCCCTGTTTGCTGCTGTTCAGCCACAATCTGGAGATATTCATTTTTGAGGCATACAGTATTATCTCTTTTACAAGACAGTCAGCAAAGCCACGGCTCCTGTATTCGGGCATGGTATATATATTTAAAATATATCCCTCCCTGCCCCTTGGATTTTCCTGATATGGTATGCGGTCAAATAGGCATAAGGAGCCTGTGGCGGCAATATGCCCTTCCACCAGCGTGCCCCAGCTTATCAAATCTTTATTTATGTGTGACAAATAGTATTTCTTTGTTGCTGTTTCCAACGTATGTACATCCGAATTACTGCTGACCTCCCCCAATTCCTTAAATAATTTCAGCCTTAACTTCCAAAATTCATCAACCCATTTTTCATCCATAACGATAATATTCACAGCATCCTCTCCTTTGCATATTAATATTTTTTATTTTATCATACATCCTTTTGATACACAATTTTACAACAAAAAAAAGATGCTCTCCTTTGCGGAAAACACCTTTTCTTCATATTAACGAATACTTGTTACTGTATATCCCGCATCTGCCACAGCAGCTTTGACAGCCTCATCACTTACATTGCCGCTTACTTCGGCACACTTATCCTCAAGGCTTACCTTTACACTTTCAACTCCCTCAAGTGCTGCAAGCGCCTTTTCCACATGAGATACACAGTTCATACACATCATACCCTCGATACTTACTTTTTTCACGGGCTTATCCTCCTCGATTTTACAAATTTTGTTATTATCCCTTACCATAATATCGGCCTTATACTTAAATTTAAAGCCTCTTAAACGCAAAGCGTTGCTTACTACGCTGACGGAGCTTAAGCTCATTGCAGCTGCACCTATCATAGGGTTAAGAAGGGGACCGCCGAAGATATACAAAAGACCTGCTGCAACAGGTATTCCCACCGTATTGTAGAAAAATGCCCAAAACAGATTTTCCTTGACATTGCGGATAGTGGCACGGCTTAAATCTATGGCATTGCACACGTCCGCCAGAGAATTTTGCATAAGGACTATATCAGCAGACTCTATTGCCGCATCAGTACCGCTGCCTATAGCTATACCCACGTCAGCCTGTGCAAGTGCCGGAGCATCGTTAATTCCATCCCCCACCATTGCTACGGTAAGTCCCTTTTGCTGAAGGCTTTTAACAAAGGCAGACTTATCCTCCGGCATAACCTCCGCCATAATATTGCTTATGCCTGCTTCGGCGGCTATTGCCTCGGCAGTTGTGCGGCTGTCCCCGGTAAGCATATATACGTCAATGCCCATTTTACCAAGGATTTCCACAGCCCTTCGACTGTCACTCTTAACCGGGTCTTTAATGCCTATAAGTGCCGCCGCCTTGCCGTCAACTGCCGCATATACCACTGTACAGCCCCTTGCCGCAAGCTCCTTTGCAGAATTTTCATCAAAGCCGGATATTACGCTTTCCTTCATCAGCTTAAGGTTTCCTACCGCTACACTCCTGCCCTCAACAGTTGCCCTTATACCTCTTCCCACAAGGTTTTCAAATCTGTCAGGGGCAGCTTTAACATCGACCGCATCTGCTATGGCAGCTGCAAGGGGGTGCTCCGAACCACTCTCCGCACCTGCACAAAGGGCAAGCACATAATCCCTGTCCATATCATTTAATATAACCGTATCCGTTACCTTTGGGCGGCCCTCTGTAACAGTACCGGTTTTGTCCAATACAACGGTATTTACCTTATGTGCGGTTTCAAGTACCGCACCACCCTTAATAAGGATACCACCGGAGGCGCCTCTGCCTGTGCCCACCATAATAGCCGTAGGAGTTGCAAGTCCCAGGGCACAGGGGCAGGCGATTACAAGAACCGATACAAATATTCTCACCGCAAACTCAATGCTCTGTCCCGAAATAAGCCACAAAACAGCGGCTATGGCTGCTATGAATATAACAGCAGGCACAAAGACGCCTGCCACCTTATCCGCAAGCCTTGAAATAGGCGCCTTACTGCCCTGAGCCTCCTCAACGAGTCTGATGATATGGCTGAGTGCCGTATCAGCTCCCGTTTTGGTAATCCTTACATTAATGAGTCCGTTTTTGTTGATGCTGCCTCCTGTTACATTATCACCCACAGTCTTTTTAACGGGCATGCTTTCACCTGTCAAAAGGGACTCGTCAATATTTGTGGAGCCTTTAATTACCACTCCATCGGATGGTACCGAAAGACCCGGTTTTACAATCACCTCATCGCCCGGCTTAAGTTCTGCGGATGGTATTTCCTTACCGGAT
>CALWRD010000067.1 GCA_944383875.1 uncultured Clostridia bacterium
AGATGAAGACGAACTATCTTATTCTTGAATTCAGTTTCATAGTGTTGCTTCATTGTAACATACCTCATTTCCTTCTAAGATTATACCTTATTAGGTCAAGGTGTTACAACTATATTATATCACAACATACTTATCCTGTAAAGCGGAAAAGACTATGTTTATCAGGTACATATATTCATTAGTTTGATTTAAATAAAGCTTTTTGTGGTTTTTTATATATTTACAGTATTTGAATATTGTTGCTTAAAGTGCTATAATAGCTTCCGGTATGAAAGGAAGATGAAAAATGAATAAACTTTACAGAATCGGATTTTACTTGTTGGGCAACATTATCTTGGCAATAGGCATTACCCTCAACACTAAGACGGGTATGGGGGTATCTCCTATTATTTCCATTCCGTACACTATTTCAAATATATGGGATATAAACTTCGGTTTTATCACCTTTGTGGTATACTCGGTGTTTGTGGGGATTCAATTTTTGCTTAAGGGTAAAAAACGGGAACTCAGGGATCTTTTACAAATCCCTTACGGATTTGCCTTTGGTATGTTTTTGAATGTGTTCAGTGCCATTATGGACATTAGATATACCGCCTTCTGGCAGCAGCTTATTATTTTGGCAGCGGCAATCATAGTAACAGCTATAGGGGTGTCTATGATGGTAAATATGCACTTTGTGCCAAACCCCGCTGACGGACTTGCTCAGGCGATAGGCTTGAAAATTAACAAAGATATGGGCTTTGGCAAAAATATGGTTGACTGTTTCAGCGTAGCATCTTCACTGGTAATAGGTCTGATAGCCATCGGACAGCCCCTTGCCTTCGGCATAGGCACCATAGGAGCAATGATAGGCGTGGGAAGGTGCATAGCCCTGTTCAATAAATTCTTTAAAGATAAAATGTGCGAACTTGCAGGTATGCAGACAGCATAAAATATTTGGAGATTGCAAACAAAATGCAATCTCCTTTTTCGTTGCAAATAACTATAGGTTTTGGTAAAACCTATAATAAAAACTTTTTTGTTGTTTATCGCAATAAAGATTTACGATTTTTCTTTTTTCCTTAATCCTACAATAGGAGTCCTACTTTTCTACGAGAAAAGTAGGCAAAAGCGCCGCTTTTCCGAGGCGCGGGGCAACGGCTTAGGGGCGGAAACACCTCCCCTAAGAACCCGCATTTCATCGTTCGGGCATTTGCCTTAATTTTTTTAACGCCGCCTGTTTTATAGGCGGCTAAAAAATTACAGTAAATGCTTTTGTTGGAATTTTAAGTGGTTGTTTTTGTTAGGTAGTTTTCCTTTATCGGTAGGTATGATATTAGATTATAAGTTTTGTTGTTATGTCAGGTAGGTTTCTTTACCTGTAGGTTGGATAATAAATTATAAGTTTGGTTGTTTTTGAGTTTAACTCTGTAAAAAACTAACAACAATCCATTTCCTAGCTGTTTTACATAAACACTTGGGACGAACTAAACTAACTTAACAGCAACCTTTTTACTAAAAATAATATCTGAACTTCGGGTAAACAAAAGGCAAGCTAACAGAAACAACCAACTAAAGACCAAGCAAAAGCATTTGCAAAGATTTTTAGCCGCCTATATCACAGGCGGCGTTAAGAAAATCAGCGCAAATGCCCTAGGGGCAAAATGCGGGTTCTTAGGGGCGGCGTTCCCGCCCCTAAGTCGTGCCCCGCGCTCCGAAAGTAACGGCGCTTTTGCCCACTTTTCTCGTAGAAAAGTAGGACTCCCATTGTGGGATAAAGGGAAAAATAAAAATAGCAAATTTATGTTGAGATAACGCAAAAAGATTTAAGCCATAGGTTTTACCAAAACCTATATTTAATTGAAAAGTTCAAAAATAAATTTATCTGCGTTAAGAAGTTTTTTGGTTAAGAAAACTTTAGCAGATACAAAATTTATTTCATTTGTATCAATTAAATATATATTTTTCGGGCAATACTGTAATAAAAAGGAGGATTGCCATGAAGAAATTTTCACCTTACACCGACCTTGCACTTGAAGCGGCAGAGGCACTGACAGTCAATGAGCAGGAGCAGGAAGGAATAGAGCTGAGCTGTGAAAGCAGCGAGGCGGCAGAGATAACCACGGTAAAAATAACAAACGAAGAGGGCAGCCGCAAAACAGGAAAGCCCCGGGGCAGCTACATCACCATTGAAAGCCCATATATGCGTGAAAACACCCCGGAACTACATGAAGAGATAAAGAAAACACTTGCCAAAAGCCTTGCACAGCTGTGCCCTCTTAAGGAAAACGACTCCGTGCTTGTGGTGGGACTGGGAAACAGATATGTTACTCCGGACTCACTGGGACCAAAGGTAATTTCCGGCATACTGGTTACAAGACATATAAAGGAAAATCTTCCCGGGGAGCTTAAAGACAGTGTTCGCCCTGTGGCGGCGGTTACCCCTGGAGTAATGGGACTTACTGGCATAGAAAGCGCCGAGATAATAAAGGGCATAGCAGAAAGAATACGCCCCTCTGCCATAATTGCCATTGACGCCCTTGCGGCGAGAAAAGCAACCCGTATTAACACCACCCTGCAGCTTGCGGATACGGGAGTTACTCCCGGGGCAGGGGTGGGCAACACAAGAGGTGCGCTTAACAGGGAAACCATGGGAGTGCCCGTAATAGCCATAGGAGTGCCCACGGTTGTGGATGCCGCCACCCTTGTAAACGACAGCCTTAACTCAATAATAGGCAGTATGAGGGAGGCAAGCAAGTCCGGCAGTGAATTTTACAAGATGCTTGAGGATCTCTCCGCCGAGGAAAAATACAGTCTTATCTCCGAATGTCTCGACCCCTATACGGAGAATATGTTTGTAACGCCAAAGGAGGTTGACTCCGTGGTGGAATCCCTTGCGGACATTATTTCCGGCGGCATAAATATGGCACTGCACGAAGGTATAAACTCCGAAAATGTAAACAAGGTCATATAGCGAAATTTGAATAACTATTGAATATTTCCTTTTAATTTGTTACAATGGTATAAAAATAGGAAGAAACAAGAAAGGAAATCACAATGGACTATAAAAAATTAGCTATGGAAAAGCACTATGAATGGGCAGGAAAAATAGAGATCAAGTCAAGAGCGGAGGTTAATACTCCCGATGATCTGTCGGTGGCATACACTCCCGGCGTTGCCGAGCCTTGCCTTGCAATAAAAGAAAATCCCAAGCTTGTATGGAAGCTTACAAGAAGGCACAATACCGTTGCTGTAGTTACAGACGGAAGCGCAATACTGGGACTTGGCAATATCGGTCCCGAGGCAGGTATGCCCGTTATGGAGGGCAAGTGCGTGCTGTTTAAGGAATTCGGCGACGTGGATGCCATCCCTCTCTGCGTTCGTTCACAGAACCCTGATGAAATAGTTAAGGCTGTTTCTCTTCTTGCAGGCAGCTTCGGCGGCGTTAATCTTGAGGACATATGTGCGCCTACCTGTTTTGAGGTAGAAGAAAAGCTTAAAAAATGCTGTGATATACCTATCTTCCACGACGACCAACACGGTACGGCCGTAGTTGTACTCTCAGGTATAAGGAACGCCCTTAAGCTCACAGGCAAGCGTCCCGAGGACTGCACTGTGGCTATGTCCGGAGCAGGTGCGGCAGGTACTGCCATTGCAAAACTGCTGCTTAAGGCAGGCTTTAAGGATATTACCCTTTCAAACATTGACGGCGTTATCTCTGCTGACAAGCACTATGACGACCCATATATTACGGAGCTTGCTTCAATCACCAACCCACAGAGGAAGGACGGCAGCCTTGCAGACATCGTAAAGGGTGCGGATATATTTATCGGTGTTTCCGCTCCCGGACTTTTAACTGCCGATATGATCAAGACCATGGCTAAGGACCCTATCATCTTTGCTATGGCTAACCCGGTACCTGAGGTTATGCCCGAGGTTGCAAAGGAGGCGGGAGCTTTTGTCATAGCAACTGGCAGAAGCGATTACCCTAACCAGATCAACAATGTGCTTGCATTCCCCGGTATATTCAGAGGTGCCCTTGATGTGCGAGCAAGTGACATTAACGACGAAATGAAGCTTGCGGCGGCTGACGCTATTTCTGCCCTTGTAACCGAGGAGGATTTAAAGAACGGAATCATCATTCCTTCGGCATTTAACAAGAGCGTGGTTAAGGATATAGCCAAGGCGGTTGCGGATGCTGCAATTAAGTCCGGTGTCGCAAGATATATTCCGGATCAGGACTAAGCAAATAATCATATTTAATTGAAAAATTCAAAAATAAATTTATCTGCGTTAAGAAGTTTTTTGGTTAAGAAAACTTTAGCAGATACAAAATTTATTTTCTTTTGCATCAATTAAGTATACTTTTATAAAATAAGGACAGTTAATGGGATTTTCTTTTAACTGTCCTTATTTATGTCATGGTTACCACAAAAATATATTAAACAACTCATCAACAAAAAAGCACCAAACCAATTTATCGGTTTGGTGCTTAGGAAACGATTATCATCAGCCCAATAAAGCAAAGGCTTTGTCATTTACTCGGCTGGCTGGGAATCGGTAATTTTAAAATCCTCGGCGGAGTTTTCCAAAAGCTCCAGTTCGGAGTTAAGCAAGGTCCTCATCTTAGCCCGCAGCGCCTCATATTGAGCCTTAACCCTGTTTATCTCAATCTCAATCTTATACTGCTCGCTGTTGGCTCTGTCAAGTATCTGGGTTGCCTTTTGCTTTGCCTCATTTATTATCCGGTCTGCTTCCGTTTTAGCGTTCTGCCTTGTATCTTCAGCGGTTTTTTCACCTTTAACTATGGACGCCTTAAGTGTGTCCTCCATATCCTTGTAATGCTTGATAGCCTCTGACATAACATCTATTTTATCATTAAGCCGAGTATTTTCCTTAAGCAGTTTTTCAAATTCCACTATCACAAGGTCAAGGAAATCATCAACTTCATCACAGTCGTATCCCTTTCCCCTTGCAACTCTCTTAAATTCAGCATTTTCAATATCTACAGGTGTCAGCAATTAATGTCCCTCCGTTTCATTTTATTTTAATATCTTTTATGTCAAAAATCAACATTTTTCGCCCGAATTTACGCAAAAAATAACGGTTTTGTTTACCGTTATTTAAAAATTTCCACCGTCAGGGAAATCCTGTCCCTTTTGGTAAGTCCGCCCACTTCCGCAAGTTTCACCCTGCCGACGCCCCTGAGGGTAAGCATATCCCCTTGGGTAACCGTCTTTGAAACGCTGTCCGCAGGTATCCAGTTTACGAAGGCTTTACCGCCTTTAATCAGGTCGCTGACCTTACCCCTTGAGAGGTTAAAGGCGGATGAAAGCACCGCATCAAGGCGAAGAGAAGAAACCGTTAATCTCTTTTCCGTTCCCTTGGGGCTTTGACCCTGATAGCCGTCGGTTAGGGCTGTCTTAACCTTGGTATGCCCGACGTATTCAAGATTTGAAGTAATGAACTCGGCAACTTCCTTTTCGGCAAGCACATATGCACAACCCTCTTCAATAAGGATGTCACCTGTTTTTTCACGGGTGATGCCAAGTCCCAGTACAGAGCCAAGGTAGTCCCTGTGTGTAAGCTGTCTGCCAAACTTAGGGTTATGCCTTATTTCAACGCAGGCTATAGGGAATGCGGATGTTTTCGGCTCAGTATACTCCGGGAAAAAGCCCGTCATTCGCCTTTCGGCATCCTCCGTACCGCCCCAGCTCATAATTTTAATTTCATAACCTAATTCTTTATGTACAATCTCCCTGAGAAGTACTGTCTTAAACGGATCGGCAAAGTCCGAAAACTTGGGTTCAAAACTTTTGGCAGCCATAACTGCCCTATCCAAGCCTCTGGCGCAAAAAATGCGTTCGTCCTCATCTTTTATTCCTTTTAAAAGCTCCGATTTGCTGCTCATCTTTCTTACCCCAGCAATACCATACCCAGCATGGAATAAACGCCCTGTATGATAAAAAGAACTATAATGGGGGATATATCAAGCATCATACCGGGTCCGCCGAGAGGAGACTTATACAGCAGCTTTCTGATAGGCGCCATAAGGGGCTCGGTTACGCTGAGTATAAAGTTTACGATAGGGTTATTGATATTTATGGGCAGCCATGACAGTATGCACCTTACCAATACCATTAATTCCAAAAACCTCGCCAGATACCCCAGAGCAATATAAATAGTATATACCATATTATTCTCCCATCTGTCTTAATGCCACATAGCAGCACTTGGCAGCTTAATACCGTTAGCGGCAAGCTCCTGCTTAAACTCACCCGTGAGTTTAACATTGGCAGGGCAGATGATAAATATTTCATCGGAAATAGGCTGAATAGTACCCTCAAGGGCATATCCTGCACCGCAGAGGAAGTCACTGATCCTCTGGGCAATATCACCCTGTGTCTTTTCAAGGTTTACCACTACGGTGTTCCTGTCCTTAAGATCCTTGCATACATCTGCCGCATCTTCAATGGACATAGGATATACCACCGATACCTGCATACTTACATTGGTATTTATACTTACGACCTTGTGTCCCGATGACTTCCTTGGTGCGGGAGCAGGTGCATAACTGCTCTTACGGGGGGCAGGCTCGTCATAGTATTCATCATCCACATACTCGTCATCATCATACTCATCATCATCGTATGGTGCGGATGAAACAAGGTTCTTCATATAATCTACAAGCTTAGACATTCAATTTTCCTCCCAAAGTATTTTTACTGTTTGCACTTGTATGTAAAAACATTTCAAACGGCATAATTTCGTGCACCGAAAATAGCCGTACCGACACGTACAATATTGGCACCTTCCTCTATGGCCACCTCAAAATCATGAGTCATACCCATAGAAAGATACGCCATATCTATATTATCATAGTTTTTAGCCTTAATGTCAACAAATAATTTATTCATTTTTCGGAAATAAACCCTTGCATCCTGAGGATTTTCGACAACAGGTGCCACGGTCATAAGTCCTTTGACACGAATATTAGGCAGCTTGGCAGCTTCAAGGCAGAGCACCTCAGCCTCCTCTGGAGCAACTCCGCTTTTGCTTTCCTCTCCGCCGATGTTGACCTCCACCAGCACATCCATGGCAACTCCGGCGGCAGCACATCTCCTGTCTATTTCCTGTGCAAGCTTAAGACTGTCAAGGGAATGTATCATCTTTACCTTGTCCACTATATACTTAACTTTGTTGGTCTGCAAATGACCTATAAGATGCCACTCCACTCCGGGCAGCTCATCATACTTTGCCTGTATCTCCTGCACCTTGTTTTCTCCAAGAATATGGGCACCTGCCTCCACTGCCTGCCTTATCTCCTCAACACCCTTGGTTTTGCTTACGGCTACAAGTGTGATCTCCTTTGGATCCCTGCCGCAGCGAAGAGCTGCCTGCTCCACTCTTTTCTTAACCTCTAAGTAATTATCACCTATTGTACTCATATCTATCTTCCTATTCATAAATATTTTGATTTTCCTGCACGTTTGCTACGTTCTGCACTATTCTGTCATAGATGCTGATGTTCGGATTGGCAGTTTCATCAAGCACCGTGTAGTTGCCGTTTGTGACAGAACCGGTCAGGTCTATCTTGGTAAAGGCTGTTACACCCGAATTGACAATAAATACGCCGTCCTCGGTCACCACATCACTGATGACATATGTGGTGTCACTGTCCTTTAGTCCGATGGTGTCGCCCACACTTATCAAGCCCATCTGTATAGGTATAAGGGCAAATTTGCCC
>CALWRD010000068.1 GCA_944383875.1 uncultured Clostridia bacterium
GTGGGATTCGAACCCACGGCCCCTTGCGGAGTCACCGGTTTTCAAGACCGGCTCCTTAAACCACTCGGACACCTCTGCATAGAATGTGCCGCACCAGCGACAAGATATATGATACTATATTTTGTTCCGCTTGTCAACAACTTTTTTTCAAATATTTTACCAAAAACGTTTACAGTGGAATTTTTTAAAATAATATGGTAAACTTATCAAATAAAGGCATATTGCCGATTTTACAAAACCGAACCGACAGGAGGCTAATATATGACAGAAGAAATGATAGAATTGTTTAAGGAATTGGTTTCGATAGACACTTCATCGGATCCAAATTCGGAGGAATTTCCCTCTACGGAAACACAAAACCTGTTTGCTGAAATACTGGCAGGCAAGCTTGCCGAACTGGGAGCGGAAGACATACAGGCTGACAAGTACGGATATGTATATGCTTCACTGCCTGCAAACACAGACGAGGTCATACCTGCCGTAGGATTTATAGCTCATATGGACACCTCTCCTGATTGCAGCGGCAAAGGGATACAGCCCATAGTGCATAAAAATTACGACGGCGGCAAAATCGAATTGAAAGGTGTGACCCTTTCACCGGAAGAATTCCCCTCCCTGCTTTCCTATATGGGCAAAACACTGATAACCTCGGACGGTACAACACTGCTGGGAGCAGATGACAAAGCAGGGGTAACAGAAATAATTACAGCCGTAAAATACGTCATTGAACATCCTGAGCTTAAGCACGGAAAGATAGGCATATGTTTCACACCGGACGAGGAAATAGGCAGAGGCGCCGATCACTTTGACCCCAACATCTTCGGCTGTGACTTTGCCTATACCATAGACGGCGGGGTAATCGGTGAGCTCAGCTATGAAAACTTCAATGCCGCAAGGGCAAAGATAGACATAAAAGGCAAAAGCGTACATCCCGGAGATGCAAAGGGAATAATGATAAATGCCGCTTTGGTTGTGGCAGAGTTTAATTCAAAACTGCCAAAGGATGAAATACCGTCAAAGACAGAAGGATACGAGGGATTTTTTCACCTTACGGAAATCAGCGGTAATGTGGAAACCGCTCATCTTGACTATATAATAAGAGATTTTGACAAGGACAGCTTTGAAAGGCGCAAAGCTCTTATAAGGGAAATAACAGAGGAAATAAACAGGGAATACACCTCCGACACGGCTACACTCCACCTTTATGATGAGTACCTAAATATGGCAAATATAATAGATGAAAAATCCCCTGCCGTGACCAAAGCCGCAAAGGCAATGGAAAAAGCAGGGGTTGAAGTAAAGATCAAACCTATAAGAGGGGGTACAGACGGAGCAAGGATAACCTATATGGGACTGCCCTGCCCCAATATATTCACAGGGGGACACAATTTCCACGGTCCCTATGAATACGTCTGCGTTGAATCAATGCTTGCGGCAGTAAAAACAATCGTCAATATAGCTGTCAAATAGCCCCGGAGGAAAGCTGTTCTTTTAACTTAAGTATATTTTCATGTATCTTGGCAATAATCACCTTAAATTCCTCGTCCGACTTGCCCGTAGGGTCATCAAGTCCCCAGTCCTCCCTCATGCGACAGGGCAGAGTCGGACAGGACACATTACACCCCATAGTAATAACCACATCGGGAGCAGGTATATCCTCAAGGAGCTTGGGGTACTGCTCCCTTTCCATATCAATACCATATATTTCCTTCATAAGCCTTACTGCGTCGGGATTAACGGCAGGCTTGGTCTGGGTACCTGCTGAATAACTTTCAAACACATCTCCTGCCAGATATTTACCCAAAGCCTCCGCTATCTGACTTCGGCATGAATTATGCACGCAAACAAAGGCAACTCGTAATTTTTCTTCCATATTAATCTCCTTATTCGTATCTTAAAGCGTCAATAGGATCAAGCTTTGCCGCCTTGCCGGCAGGATAAACGCCGAAGATGATGCCTATTGCGGCGGTAATAATTACAGTAGCTGCCACCGTAGGTATTGACAACCTTGCCGAAAAGTCCATCTCCGCAAGAGAGCTGACTACCATACCTGCGCCTACGCCTTCAATATAACCCAAAATTACACCGATAATACCGCCCATAAGAGAAAGAATAACCGCTTCTATCATAAACTGCACACGAATATTTCCGTCCGTTGCACCAAGGGATTTCCTTATGCCTATTTCCCTTGTACGTTCAGTAACGGTAACAAGCATAATGTTCATAACGCCTATACCGCCTACCAGCAGGGAAATAGCGGCAACAAAACCGATAAAAAGGGTAAAGCCCGTGAGTACGTTGTTGATAATTTCAACCTGACTCATATAGGACTCAATACCGTACATATCGGTGTTGTCATGGGCGATGCTGAGCAGTCTTGTCAATTCCTCAACGGTTTCATCCATCTTGTCGGTATCCTTGACACCTGCATAAATATAGTCCGCATAGTCATAGTCCGCATATCCGTTAATGGTTTCAAAGGGCATAAATATTGTACCCTGACCATAGGTTGATACAACGGCGTTTTCTTCCTCGCTCTTAAGTACACCCACTACTTTCAGCTCCCTTTCTACGCCGCTGAAATCGGCGGTAAAAGTTTTGCCTACAACGTCCGTGTATCCGAATATGTTCTTTGCAAGCCACTCGTCTATAACGGCACTGTTTGCCCGTGACCTGTTGTCCGCATCATCAATAAACCTGCCGCTTACTATCTCAAGTCCTCCCTGATTTCTGTAATCGGCAGTGGTGCCTGTAATAATACAGTAAAATTCGGAACGGTTCCTAAGGTCAACGGTTGCCGATGCTGAAGATGTGGGGGCGGCATATTCAATATTGCCGTGATTTTTCACAAGCTCCACATCATCAACAGTCAAAAAGTCACTTAATTGAACGTCCGTATCCCAGTTTTTTAAATAAATGCCGATCATATTTGAATTGAGTTTTTCAAACTCCCTGTTAAGTCCCGTCTGAATACCGTTACCCACAGAGGTAATCATAATAACCGAGGATATACCTATTATTATACCCAGAATCGTCAGAAATGTACGCATCTTGTTGCCCATAACGCTGGAAACAGCGGTAACAATGTTTTCCGTCAGCCTCATACACTCACCCCCGCAAAAAGTCTGTCCTCAACGGGAAAATCATTTATTATCTGACCGTCACGGAAGGTAACTATACGCTTTGTATACTGTGCTATATCCGGCTCATGGGTAACCATGACCACCGTTGCGCCGTCATTGTTAAGTTCCTGAAAAATAGACATAATTTCCACACTTGCCTTGCTGTCAAGATTGCCCGTAGGCTCATCGGCTAAGATAATGGCAGGGTCATTTACCAGACTGCGGGCTATTGCAACCCTTTGGCGCTGACCTCCGCTCATTTCATTGGGACGATGGGTGTATCTTTCCGCAAGCCCTACCCTTTCAAGGGCGGCCATAGCCTTTTTTCGGCGTTCGGCACTGCCTACACCTGCATAAACCATAGGCAGCTCCACATTTTGCAGAGCATTAAGCTTAGGCAAAAGATTAAAGCTTTGAAATACGAAACCGATTTTCTTGTTCCTTACTGCGGCAAGGCGTTTGCCCGAAAGAGACGAAACATCCTCCCCGTCAAGCAGATACCTGCCGGAAGTAAGCCTGTCAAGACATCCCAGAATATTCATCATAGTGGACTTACCTGAGCCTGATGCACCCATAATGGCAACAAATTCGCCCCTGTCCACATTAAAACTGACGCCTCGAAGAGCCTCCACCTCAAGCTTACCGTTTTTATATATCTTAACTATATTTTCAGCCTTAATCATATCAGGACACCGCCTTTTCAGTAGTCTGGACGGCAGTAGTCTGCTCAACGGCATTTGCATCGCTCACAAGCATACCCTCGGAAAGAAGCATATCATCGGGAGAGTCCACAACCCTTTCACCAACCTCAATTCCCTCAGCTGAGATATACATATCCGAATAGGTTTTAAGGGTAACAATACGCTTTTCAAGCCTGTTGTCATCATTTACAATATATACATAGTCATTACCCTCATCATCGGTCAGATATGACATAACAGGGATAGTTGCGGCATTTTCATCAACGGACTTGATTATTCTCGCATCAAGGGTATAACCCGGCCGCAGCAAAGATTTGTCCGCCACACTGAGCTCCGCCTCCACCACATTTTTGTTGGTATTGTCAATCTGCTTTTCTTCCGCCTCAAACTTAATGTTTTCAATAGTGGCATTTATCTCACCCTCAAAGCCGTCACCGGTAAGTATAACGTCAAGTCCCTCGGTTATACCCGGCATATCCGACTCCGGTATGTCCACATAAACGGTAGTATCGTTTTCATCAACCATTTCAAGCACACTGGTGTCCTCAAGCACTGTTGCTCCGTCATTCTGATTGACTGTGGAAATTCTTCCGTCGAAGGGCGCAACCTCGTTATCCTTATACTTTGCAAGCTCATCTTCAAGCTGACTTACCCTGAGCCTTGCCTGCTCAAGCTGAACCTGCGCCTGACTTATCTGATTCTTTACGCTTTCAGAATTTTGCCTGTTTAAAAGATCCTCATAGGCAGCCTTTGCCGCCTCCAGATTTGCCTCATTGGTAGCATAGGCAAGAGTATCGTTTTCAAGCTGCGTCTGATAATTTTCAAGCTGGGTCTTAGCCTCCGTGAGCCTGTCCGCATATGTATTAAGCTCATTCCGTGCTATAACTCCCGCAGCAAAGAGCTGATTGTTTTTGTCATAATCCTCCTGTGCCCTTTCAAGGTCGCTTTGAGCCTTTTCAATATTAGTCCTGTCAATGGTAAGGCTGTAATTGATTTCCTCCGTACGGCTTTCGTACTGGGTAATTGATGCCTGAGCATTTTTCAGTTCACTCTCGTCGGCAGGCAGGGAAAGTCCCTTTATCTGCTCCTCTATCTGCCTTACGCTCAGCCTTGCATCCTCAAGGTCGTTGATAACGGTATCCGTATTGTCCTCATCATAGGTAAAAAGCACATCGCCCTTTTTAACATAATCACCCTCTTTGACAAGCACACTGCCAAGCTTACCGTTATTGGAGGCATATATCCTGACGGGCTCGTTGAGCCTTACATTGCCCGTAACCTGTACGTCGGTAACCATTTCCCTTGCCGTAACCTCGGCTATATTTACGGGAAAGGCTGCCTCACCTCCGCTGCTTCCGAACAATCCCATAATAACAAAGACCGCCGCAGCTATCAAAACCACTCCTCCTACCACAACTCTTTTTTTCATACAAATCTCTCCTTAAAAATATTTCAGCAAAATCAACTACAATTTTACCAATATGTTTACGCATATAATTATAATCCTCATCAAAAAGAATGTCAGCAACTTTATTATTAAGAAAAGATTAAATTTTTCATTAAAAAACCTTCCCCTGCGCTTTCTTAAGCTTAAAGGAAGGTTTTGCGGTTTATTGATTAATTGTTTTTATTACCCTTGCAGGATTGCCCACAGCCACGGAATTTGGCGGTATATCACGGGTAACCACAGCTCCGGAGCCTATCACGCAGTTATCGCCTATGGTCACCCCCGGATTAATAACCGCACTTCCGCCAATCCACACATTATCACCTATGGTAACGGGCAGAGCGGTTTCAAGGAGGGCATTGCGCCTTTCAACATCAAGGGGATGATTGGGCGTATAGATACCCACATTGGGACCTATAAAGCAGTTGTCGCCTATGGTCACCCTTGCACAGTCAAGTATGGTCAAGTTGTAGTTTGCATAAAAATTTTTGCCGATGTACAAATTAATGCCGTAGTCACAGTGAAAAGGCTGCTCAACAACAAAATCTTCACCTATGTTCGGAATCAATTCACGGATAAGCCTTTCCCTTTCCACACTATTGTCGGGGGAAAGAGAATTATATTTAAAGCAAAGCATCTGACTGTGCTTTACCATTGATATAAGTTCTTCGTCCACAGTTGAATATTCAAGTCCCTGCTGTTGTTTTTCTCTCTCTGTCATATGTCACCTCTAATTTTTATGTACATCAAAACGGAAGGGTAATAATGCCCTTCATAACAAGTACCTCCAAGATGCATACCGCAAGCAGCACAATAGCAAGTACAATCATCTGACCGCTGTTTTTTGCAGGCTCGTCACTTTTTGAAGGCGGTATCAGGCTAGCTGCCCTGAGTGCGGTTACCGCATGTTTATACACCAGTATGGTAAGGGCAACATTAATAGCTCCTTTAATAAGATTAAAAGGCAAAAACACGGGAAGGAGCATTTCAGCAACAGCCTCTCTCGGCATACCCATATAAATAGGTGTCAGGAAATAGTTCCACAACAGCATAACCACAGTTGCCGTAAAACAGCCCACAACAAGTCCCTTAACCGCTCCCTGTAAGGTATGCCTGCGCTTATAGAAATAGGCAGCCGTACAGGCAAAGGCACAGCTTTGCACAACGTTCATAACAAAGCCTATTATACCGGTGGTACTGACTGTCACCATTTCAATTAAAGATACTATCACCGTAATAATAAGCGCCGTAAGGGGACCATAGATAAAACCGCCGATGGTAATAATAATATCCTTGGGGTCATATTTAAGAAAGTCCATAGACGAGATAGGTATGCGTCCCACCAGCATAACCACATAAGCAAGGGCACAAAGCATAGCCGCAGTGGTAAGCTTTTTGGTATCCTTATTCATTTAAAAACCTCCTGTTACAGCAAATTTAATATTGCATTTTGCAGCAAAGTATAAAAATAACAGAAAGGGGGTGTCTCATTAACACCCCCTAATTTGCTGCAAATTTTTGAATAAAACTTACTATTTTAGTGAAATATTGAAATTACAGGCATATAAAAGCGTCGCAGACTTTAATCCGCAGAACGGGCTTTGCCCGTTCGAGGGTATAGCGAGAGTGTCGAAAGGGGCAAAGCCCCTTAAGGCACGGATCGCTACTTTCATTGGTGGGTACGTCAGTACCCCTACTGAAAGAAATGCTTGCATTTCTTTCAAGGGCGACAGCCCCCATAGCTATAATGCGGATAACAGGACTTGAACCTGCACCACTCTTTCGAGGATAAGAATCTGAATCTTACGCGTCTGCCAATTCCGCCATATCCGCATACAATATGGGCTTACAAGCCCAGCTAATATATAATAGCAAAAATATTTTACCTTGTCAAGCGCTTTAAGAAAGAAAAATACGAACAATGTTTTCCTACCATATAAATATGCTTGTTATGTCAGTGAATTTGTGATATAATCTTTAATAAAGGCTATAGAACAAAGAGGGAGGGACTGTCCGTATGCCTGAAAATATCAAAACAAAAACCTCAGCTATACCCGATACAATACTTATAGTTGATGATAGTGAAATAAATCGTGCTGTTCTTGCAAATATATTTGAGGACAGCTATCGCATATCCGAAGCCACAGACGGCTTAGAAGCGCTCGAAAAGATAAAAACAGAGGGCAGCCGTATCTGCGCCGTACTGCTTGACGTTATTATGCCCAAACCGGACGGCATGGATGTGCTGCGTGAAGCAGAGGCACTGAAGCTTACTTCACGCATACCCGTATTCCTTATCACAGCCGACTCCGGAGAGCATATTACAAGTGAAGCATATAAACTTGGAGTAATGGACGTAATAAATAAACCGATTATACCCTATGTAGTTGAAAGACGTGTAGGCTCGGTTATTGAGCTGTTTATGGCAAGAAAGCAGCTGAGCAAAGTCGTGGAAAAGCAGCAGGACGAGCTGTCAGAACAGGAAAAGCGCATAGCAAAACTGAGTCTGGGAATGATAGAGGCGCTTTCTTCAGCTATTGAGTTTCGCAGCGGAGAAACCAGTGCCCATACTCAGCGCATACACGACATTACCGAATATATGTTAAAACATACACCCCTGGGGGATAATTTCAGCGATGAAGAAATCCGCTTGATTTCGCTTGCCGCCATTATGCACGATGTGGGCAAGATAGCTATATCCGATTCCATACTTAACAAGCCTGCAAAGCTCACACCGGAAGAATTTGAGATTATGAAAACCCACACCCTTCAAGGTGCACATCTGCTTAGCAACATTCCTCAGATGAAGGAAAGCAAAGCATATGTCTATGCCCGTGACATAGCCCTGCATCATCACGAAAGATGGGACGGCAAAGGCTACCCCGAGGGGCTTAAGGGGGATGAAATTACCATATGGTCACAGATTGTTTCCCTTGCGGATGTATATGATGCACTTGTAAGCAAGCGAGTTTACAAAGACGCTTTCAGCTTTGAAAAAGCGGTTGAAATGATAAAAAACGGAGAATGCGGTGTATTTAATCCATATTTGTTGGAATGTTTTTTTAACGTTGAAAATGAACTGAGGTCACTGTACTGCTAAACTAACAAGGAGGTACAAAAATGGACAACGAAACAAAAAAACAGCTTATTGAGGCAGGCATTGACGTAAATAAGGGTGTACTGCGGCTTATGGGAAGAACAGATAAATATTTATCACTGCTGAAGAAATTTCCTCAAGATGACAGTTTTGCAAAGCTGAAGGACGCCTTTGCAAGAGAGGATTGCACTGCCGCTTATAATGCGGCTCACGCCCTTAAGGGAATAAGCGCAAATCTTTCCCTTGAGCTTCTTAACGAAAGAGTATGCCTGCAAATGAGTATATTGCAAAGTGCTTATAACGATGAAAATCCCCAGCAAAAATACACAAAGCTTAAACTTGCGGAAAAACTCATTCCCCGTGTGGAAACTGCCTATGATGCAGCAGTCAAGGCAATAAGGAGTTTGTAAAATGAATTTGCTTTTTCTTACAGCTGACGGAATATTTACCGGCTTAAAACCCTGCGGAACATTTTGGAGCTTAATTTTTATACTTATACTGCTTATTCTGTGCCTGATAATTGCAAAGGATATAAAGCACAAGCATACCGATGACACGGTGCGTGTTCTCGGCAACTCCTACTATGCCATCTACGGGATAAATTTCAGAAAACACACCTACCATATAATCAAAGGCTCGGATTATATAAAAAAACGACTGCCCGTTTACGGCAAGTATGAGGACTTGCTTGATGTAATGTCCGAAATAATAGAAAAAAATGCCTACAAAGAATTTGCGGACAACTTTTCCATAGAAAATATAAATCGTCTTGTGTCAGAAAAAATAAAAGACTTTGGCGGAGAATTTCTGAGATTATTCGATAATGAATACAAATGGGTTACGGTCAGGGTACTATATGATGAAACCCTGCCATCCGATGAAGCAATACTTTGTTTCAGGGAGGTTGACAGTGAAAGGCGCTGGCAGCTTAAGCAGCTTAAACTGCTTAAGGACTCCCTTGCCTCTTCAAAACGCAGCGAAGAAACAAAGCAGGCTTTTTTCAGTAATATGTCACACGAACTGCGCACACCCCTTAATGCCATAATCGGGCTTTCGGAGCTTGCCAAAAAAAATTTGGATGACAAGGAACGCCTGACAGACTATATAGACAAAATCAAGCTTTCAAGCAGTCAGATGCTTGCAATGATAAATGATATACTGGAGATGTCAAGACTTGAGCAGGGAAAGGTCGTGCTTGATAACAAACAATTCAGCCTTGTTAAGTGCATAAAGAAATGTACAGACATATTTACCTCACAGGCGGAACTTGAAGGTAAATTTTTTTCCGTTGATATAAATGCCAAGGCGGAATATGTATTCGGCGACTCTTACAGAATAAGTCAGCTTGTAAACAATCTCCTTTCCAATGCGTTTAAGTTCACCCCGGAAGGGGGCAACATACATGCAGGACTTAAAACATGGGCGGATAACAATACCATATACTGCCGCCTTACTATAAGTGACACAGGTATAGGTATGTCAAAGGAATTTCTGGAGCATATATTTGAGCCTTATGCAAGGGAAACACGCTTTGCCTCCCGCAGCATAAACGGGACGGGACTGGGTATGTCCATAGTCCACAGCCTTGTCACCCAGATGGGCGGACAAATAAATGTTGAAAGTACACTTGGCAAGGGCACCACCTTCACCGTTACACTACCCTTTGCCTCCGCCGGAGAAAAGGAAACTCCTGTGCAGCCTGTGACAAAAGAAGCTTATTCACTTAACGGCATACGCATACTGCTTGCCGAGGATAATGAGATTAATATGGAAATTGCTGCCGAAATACTTTCCGAATACGGCGCCGAAGTTGTACAAGCATGGAACGGAAAAGAAGCTGTGGAAAAATTTACAGCCTCGCCGGATTATTACTTTGACTTCATACTTATGGACATGCAGATGCCTGTTATGGACGGCTGTACTGCTGCTAAAGCAATACGACAGTCAGGAAAAGCCGATGCTGCGGACATAACCATAATAGCTGTCAGCGCAAACGCCTTTTCGGCGGATATTGCTGCCGCTGCCGGAGCAGGTATGAACGCCCATATTTCAAAGCCGATTGACTTTAGCGAACTGTACAGGATTTTAAATAAATATGCCAAATAAAAATGCTCCTTTGGTTCAAAAACCTCAGGAGCATTTTTAGGTAAGTAATATCAGATAAGTCTAACCTTGATTACACCGTCAAGCTTTTCAACAGCAGCCTTATCAGCCTCTGTTGCATCAGCGTCAATAATGGCATAACCGTAAGTGCCCTTCACCGCACTTGCACTCTGTACGGCTCTCTCACCGAATACCGCAAGAGCCTTTGCAGCCGCATCGCTTTCAGCCTTATAAAGCACACACACCCTTGCCTTGCCCGCAGCTCTGCCCATGGTAAGACGTGGATAATTAACGGAATTAACGATAATACCGTTTTCTATATAGTCTGTCATCTCCATTGCTGCCATACTTGCGCAGTTGTCCTCTGCCTCAGGTGTTGACGCGCCAAGGTGAGGCAGGCAGATTATATTTTCAACCCCTAAAAGATAATCGTCAGCAAAGTCGCTGATATACTTTGCTACCTTACCGCTTGCAACAGCCTCAGCCATATCTGCGGAATTGGTAAGTTCACCTCTTGCGAAGTTAAGTATCCTTACGCCATCTTTGCACTTTGCAATATTTTCCTTGCAGAAAGTATTCTTTGTTTCAGGTGTGGCAGGTACATGGATAGTGATGTAATCGCTTACCGCAAATATATCATCTATATTGTCAACCTTTTTAACCTTGCTGTTAAGTGCAAGAGCACCGTTTACGGAAAGATATGGGTCATAGCCGTATACTGTCATACCGAGAGCGATAGCCGCATCCGCAACCAATACGCCTATTGCTCCAAGACCGATGATACCGAGAGTCTTGCCCTTGATTTCAGGACCTGCATATGTACTCTTGCCCTTTTCAACTGCCTTTGAAACATCCTCGGTACCCTTCATAGTCTGTACCCATCTGTCAGCCTCAACTATCTTACGTGAGGAAATAAGCAGACCTGCAATTACAAGCTCCTTAACCGCATTTGCATTTGCGCCGGGAGTGTTGAATACAACGATACCCTTTTCAGCACACTTATCAAGAGGGATATTGTTTACACCTGCACCGCAGCGAGCGATTGCAAGCAATGATTCAGGCATTTCCATATCGTGCATTTTTGCACTTCTGACCATAATACCGTCGGGATTTTTCTCATCATCGGACACTGTGTAGCTTGCAGGCAGATCAGCAAGACCGATTTTGGAAATTTTATTAAGTGTAAGTATTTTTGCCATAATTAATCTCCTTTAAATACAAGGGCGGCAGAAAGCCGCCCATAGATATATTACTTGTTTTCAGTTTCAAACTTCTTCATAAATTCAACAAGAGTTTTAACGCCCTCAACAGGCATTGCATTATAGATAGAAGCCCTCATACCGCCTACTGTACGGTGACCCTTAAGGTTTACAAGTCCGGCTGCTGTAGCCTCCTTGATAAACTTTGCGTTAAGATCATCATCACCTGTAACAAAAGGCACATTCATAAGGGAACGATCCTCAGGCACAACTGTACCCTTGAAGAGAGAGGAATTGTCAAGAAAATCATAGAGGATACCCGCCTTTTCCTCATTAACCTTCTGCATTTCGGCTACGCCGCCCATCTGCTTAAGCCACTTAAATACAAGTCCCGCAACATAAATTGCATAGCAAGGAGGCGTATTAAAAAGAGAATCCTTGTCAGCATGGATCTTGTAATCAAGCATAGTTGGACATTCAGGCTTAGCATTGCCCAAAAGATCCTCACGGATAATAACAACGGTAACACCTGCAGGTCCGATATTCTTCTGTGCACCTGCATAGATAAGACCGAACTTTGTTACATCAATTACCTCAGACATAATGCAGCTTGAAAGGTCACCTACAAGAGGCACATTGCCTGTATCGGGAATCTTTGTATATCTTGTACCGTAGATAGTGTTGTTGTATGTAATATGGAAATAATCCGCCTCGGGATCAAACATACTCTTGTCAAGCTTAGGAATGTAGGAATAAACCTTGTCCTCGGAGCTTGCCACTATATGCACATCTCCCCACTTTTTAGCCTCCTGAGCAGCCTTCTTAGCCCACTGACCTGTCTGAACATAGTCAGCCTTACCCTTTTTATAAAGGTTAAGAGGTACCATAGCAAACTGTGTATTGCCGCCGCCCTGTAAAAACAGCACCTTGTAATTGTCGGGGATGTTCATCAGATCACGGATATCCGCCTCTGCCTGCTTGATAATATCATCAAAAGCCTTGGAACGGTGGCTCATCTCCATAACGGACATACCTGTGTCACCGTAGCAAACCAATTCCTTCTGTGCCTGCTCCAATACGGGGAGAGGGAGCATAGAAGGACCTGCCGAAAAGTTGTAAACTCTGTTCATTCCTAATTCCTCCTAATTGATAAACCAAAATGTGCGGTCTTTTGTCCGATGCTCACCGCAAACACAAAAAACCTTATAAGGGATATTATAGTACAATTAAACGATATAGTCAAGTAGCCCCTTCGGAGTTCGACATATTTTTATCAAAGTCTGAATTCACCTGGTCCTGTCGTTTTTCACACAAGAATAACCACCATTTTCGGCAAACCGTATACTTCCAAATTTAATGTCTGTGCATAGAAAATTTATCCATAGGATATTTTACGAGGTTTTCCAGCACCTTTCTGTCATCGGATTCGCCAATAAGCTTATCTCTTGCTTTTTTAGCCTCAAGCTCATTTTTATTCCTTGCGGGACCGCCTACACATCCTCCGACGCACGCCATTCCCTCGATGAAATCCTCTTTAAGCTTGCCTGCTTTCATAAGCAGCAAAGCTTTCTTGCACTCTGCCGCTCCGTTGCAGCGAAGTACGCTGATATCAGTGTTTTCATCCATTTCGGTCAGGCACTCAAGCACTGCGGAAGCAACACCTCCGCCGTTTCCGAAACGTTTGCCGAATACGGAGCTTTCCTGATAGTCATTTTCCGCAGGCTGCAGCTCAACGCCTTTTGCACGCATCATAGCGGAAATTTCATCCAAAGTCAGTGCATAATCCGCATTGCCCTCTATATCCTTGTTAAGGCTTTCGTCCTTCTTTGCTATACAAGGACCGATAAACACTGTAACCGTATCAGGATCCTGACTTTTTAACATTCTGGAAACAGCACACATAGGGGAGCCCGTTGTGGATACATTTTCAAGCAATGTGGAAAAATGCAGCTTAACCATATTGACAAATGCGGGGCAACAGGAAGTAGTTTTTTTCTTGCCTTCCTTGTAAGCCTCTGCCCATTCCTCAGCCTCGTAAGCGGCAGTCATATCGCCGCCGAGTCCTACTTCCACCATATCCGCAAAACCAAGCTGCTTTAACGCAATCTTCCAGCTTGCCATAGTAATATCACTGCCATACTGTCCCTCTGTGGCAGGGGCAAGCATAGCAACAACCTTCTTTCCGGATTTAATCGCTTCTATCACATCCACAATAAAGGTCTTTGAACATATTGCTCCGAAAGGACAGCTGTGAATACAGGCTCCGCAGCGTATACACTTGTTGTCATCAATCACACATACGCCGTATTCGTCATATGTAATGGCATCTACGGGACATGCCTTTTTACAAGGTCTCTCCAGATGGGCTATGGCATTGTACGGACAGGCTTGTGAACATTTGCCGCACTCCTTACATTTATCCGGATCTATATATGCACGGGTATGTCCCATACTTATTGCACCGAAGTTACAGGAATTTTGACATGCCTTACCGATACACTTACGGCAGTTATCCGTTACGATATAAGAAGCAATGGGGCATTCTTCACAGGCAGCGTTTATTACCTGCACCACGTTGTCACTTTTTTTACCTACAGGGCACTTGCCCTCAGCAAGACGGACTCTCTGGATAATAATTTCCCTTTCCTTGTATATACAGCAGCGATACATAGCCTTAGGACCTGGAATTATCCTAAATGGAATTTCATCCCTTTCCTCCTGTAAGGTTCCCTCCCATGCAGCTTTAGCCACTTCGTAGAAAACATCGTGTTTAAGGCGAAGGATTGTTGCGTCATTTGTTACCATTTGTTACTCTTTCCTTTCTTCATTTGACTTTCAACTTACATAAGTTTACATCTCCTACATTGTAACATATAATGCCAATAATCGCCATAAAAATTTTTACGACTTAAAGCATCCGGTAAATTTTATTTGATATTATTTTCAAACAATGATAGAATTAACCTACATTATGTTCAGTAAAGTCTTAAACTGATTACGAAAATAATGTCTTTTAAACTTTGCCGATACTCGGAGGAAAACATATGATAAACTTTATTAAAAAAGAAGCCGTACTTTGCATATCTGCCATGCTTGCACTTATTACGGCATTTATCGTTCCGCCAAACAGCGGATACATTGACTACATCAACTTCAGAGTGCTCGGTTTGCTTTTTGCCCTTATGACGGTGGTTGCGGGGCTCAGGAAAACAGAGGTAATGGATGCTGCGGCAGAAAGGCTTACCTATAATTGCAAGAGTATGCGAAGCCTTGCCTTTTTGCTTACCGGACTTTGCTTTTTTATCTCAATGTTTGTTACAAACGATGTGGCTCTTCTGACGTTTGTTCCCCTTAGTATAAGCGTGCTTATGCTGTGCGGAGGCAGCAGATATATTGTGTATATCGTAGTTATGCAGACAGTTGCCGCCAATATGGGCAGTATGCTTACCCCTATGGGAAATCCGCAAAATCTGTATCTTGCTGATTTTTACAATCTCAGTACAGCGGAATTTTTTAAAGCCACCGTTCCCGTATGGCTTGTAAGCGGAATAATTATTTCCCTTCTTCTTTTTAAAGTTAAAAACGAGCCCTTAAAGACTGAATTGACCAACAATACATATAACATTGATAAAAAACTTGCGTCCATGTATCTTTTGCTTGGCATAATATCCGTGCTTTCTGTTTTTAACGTAGTCAGTTATATATTTTCCGTCATTGCGGTTCTTATATTGGTTCTACTGTTTGACAGAAAGGTCCTTTGGCGTGTGGACTGGTTTTTGCTCCTCACCTTTGTTATGTTTTTTATATTTGTGGGTAATGCAGCTGAAATTGAAGCTGTCAGAAACTTTTTCGGAAAACTTGCAAGCGGCAGAGAGCTTGTGGTAGGTGCAGCGCTCAGTCAGATTATCAGCAATGTGCCTGCAGCTGTTATGCTGAGTTCCTTTACCGATAACGGAACGGCTCTTATGATAGGTGTTGATATAGGCGGGCTGGGTACTCCCGTGGCATCCCTTGCAAGCCTTATAAGCTATAGGATATACAAGGAGATTGGGGCAGGCAGTTCGTCAGATTTTATGAAGTGCTTTCTTGCCATAAATTTCGGAATGCTGGCTGTTCTGCTTTTATTTGCCTTTGTATATTACACATAAAAAGCCAAGAAAAACATTGAGATGGAGCAGACAGGCAACAAAAAAGTAAGGTTCATCACTTTACGGCATAATTTACAATAAACATAAAATGCTGAACCTTACAAATACACAAATTTATTATAAAGCTGAAAGCAATGATTGAATACTCAGCAATAGGCTTTTTACAGCTTACACACATCCACCCATTCTTCTGCTCCGGAAAAATTTTCAAGTTCGGGCAAAGTTAATTCTATTGCGCTGTTGGAACTTCCCGCTGCGGGAAAAACTGTTTCAAATCGTTTAAGCGACTCATCAAGATAAACCTTAACGCCTTCGTTGACACCGAAAGGACAAACTCCGCCTACGGCATAGCCCACGCATTCTTCAACCTCGTCAGCCTTAAGCATAGCCGCCTTACAGCCAAACTTTGCCTTATACTTTTTATTATCTACCTTTGCGTCTCCTGCCGCCACAACAAGGATAACACCCTCCGGTGTTTTAAACGAAAGAGTTTTTGCTATTCTTTCACCCTCACAGCCCAGAGCCTTTGCAGCCAACTCAACGGTTGCGCTTGAGAGATCTGTTTCTACTATTCTGTCCTGAGCTCCGAATTGCTTTAAATATCCTCTTACCTTATCTACTGACATTAAAAATCAAATCCTTTCAAATTATTTACAAAGATTATACCTCCAAAACAAAGTTTTGTAAACGATAAACAGCAGTTAGCTTTGTATAACAGCACAAAAATGAAATATATTCAGATGAAACTTGCAATTTTTGTACAAAAACATAAATTTGTCCCTTGCTTTTTGTGCGAAAGCTGCATAATCTGAAATAAATTATGCAGAAAACTTCCCGTAAAGGTTGACATTGAGCTAAGAAAAGTTTACAATAAATAACAAAGGGGTGAAAACTGTGTTTATATTTAATAACAAAACCAATTTAATCGAAAGACGTGAGCTGAACTATCCCCTCCAGGATGTCAGTGAACCCAATCTGTACAACAACCTTTACAACTACGATGAGGTACCTAAGGTTGCTTTTAACCACAGAATTGTGCCCATTGATATGCCCGATGAAATCTGGATTACGGACACTACCTTCCGTGACGGACAGCAGTCCAGGGAACCATATACCGTAGAGCAGATTTCCCGAATTTATGATATGCTTCATTTACTTGGCGGGCCCAAGGGTATTATCCGCCAGAGCGAGTTTTTTATCTACACAAAGAAAGATCAGGAAGCCGTATACAAATGTCTTGAAAAGGACTACAGATTTCCGGAAGTAACCACATGGATAAGAGCCAGCAAAAAGGACTTTGAACTGGTTAAATCCATAGGCGTAAAGGAAACGGGTATACTTGTAAGCTGCTCCGACTATCATATTTTCTACAAAATGAATATGAAGCGCAGCGAAATAATCAAGTATTACCTTGACATAATAAGGCAGTGCATAGACTTCGGCATAAGACCCAGATGTCACTTTGAGGACATTACAAGGGCGGATTTTTACGGCTTTGTAGTACCTTTTGCATCCGAGCTTATGAAACTTTCCGAGGAAACGGGTATGCCTATCAAGATACGCGCCTGTGATACAATGGGCTACGGCGTTACCTTCCCCGGTTCCGTTCTGCCAAGGTGTGTACCGGGTATTATTTACGGACTGCACCACCATGCGGGTGTGCCTCAGGAACTTATAGAGTGGCACGGGCACAATGACTTCTACAAGGCAGTAAACAATGCTGCATATGCATGGCTGTACGGTGCCTGCGGCGTCAATACTTCGCTTTTTGGCATAGGCGAGCGTACAGGCAACACGCCTACCGAAGCTATGGTAATGGAATATGCTCAGTTAAGAGGTACTCTTGACGGTATGAATACCCGTGTGATTACCGAACTTGCAGAATATTTTGAAAAAGAAATAGGATATGACATACCGCCTATGACACCTTTTGTGGGCGAAAACTTCAACGTCACAAGGGCAGGCGTGCATGCAGACGGTATACTAAAAAACGAAGAGATATATAATATCTTTAATACCGAGCTGTTACTTAACCGTCCCGTAAGGGTTGCGGTAAGCAAAACATCGGGACTTGCCGGGGTAGCTCACTGGATAAATACCCACCTTTCCCTTACCGGGGATAGCGCCTTTGACAAAAAGGACCCCGTGGTAGCTGATGTAAAAGCATGGGTGGATCGCCAGTACGAGGACGGCAGAGTTACTGTAATAAGCGATACAGAGCTTATGAAAATAACAAATAAAGCCCTCTTTAAGCACGGTTATACCGACCTGCGTGTAGAGCTTAACAAATAATGACTATTTATAAATAAAGAAAGGATGAAATACCGATGGACAAAATTGAAGCTGCAAAGGCGAAATTCGGCGCACTTATTGAGGAGCAGCTCAAAAGAGTTGAAAAAATGAAGGAGGACAAGGAGTTTGTTGACTTTTCAAAGCTCCCTGTTATCAGAATAGGTATCTGCGGCGGCGATGGTATAGGTCCCGCAATTACCGCTCAAGCACAGAGAATACTTGAGTTTCTTCTTGCTGATGAGGTTAAGAGCGGCAAGATTGAATTTAAGGTAATAGACGGTCTTACCATTGAAAACAGAATTGCGGCAGGCAAGGCTATCCCTGATGATGTACTTGAGGAGCTTAAGCAGTGCCCTGTTATCCTTAAGGGACCTACAACTACTCCACGTGCAGGTGACAAGGTAAATATTGAGTCCGCAAACGTAGCTATGCGTAAGGAGCTTGACCTTTTTGCAAACGTAAGACCTGTAAGGATACCTGATGAGGGCATCGACTGGACCTTCTTCAGAGAGAATACGGAAGGTGCTTACACCCTCGGTTCAAAGGGCTTTGAAGTAGACGAGGACATTGCTTTTGACTTCACCGTTGCTACCACAGAGGGTACAGAGCGTATCATCAGAGCAGCCTTTGAATATGCCAAGGCTAACAACAAGGGAAAGGTTACCTGTGTTACCAAGGCTAACATCATTAAGACTACAGACGGTAAGTTCCTTAACACCTTCAAGGAAATCGCTAAGGAATATCCCGACATTGAAACAGATGACTGGTACATTGATATAATGACTGCTAAGCTCATTGATGAAAAGAGACGCCGTGACTTCAAGGTAGTGGTACTTCCTAACCTCTACGGTGACATCATCACAGACGAGGCAGCAGAGTTCCAGGGCGGCGTAGGTACTGCCGGCAGCATCAACATGGGTAAGAAGTATGCCATGTTTGAGGCTATCCACGGCTCCGCTCCACGTATGGTTGAAGAAGGTCGTGACAAGTATGCTGACCCTTGCTCAATAATCAGGGCTGCAAGCATGCTTCTTTCACACATCGGCTTTGCTGATAAGGCTAAGCAGCTTGACGACGCACTTGACATCTGCACCCAGATCGAAAAGAAGGTAGTGGTTACAGGTCATTCCGACGGAGCTACAAGTGCGGAGCTTGCAGATTACATTATGGAAACCATAGAGAAAAATGCAAAATAAGTTTAATTCACTTACGAATGATTATCTGATAGGCATCAGGTTTAACAACTATAAGGACTGGTTCCACGCACATAAGGATATGTACAAACTGAACGTGCACGAGCCTATGGTTGAGCTGGCAAATGAAGTCTACGAGCGTATGCACCAAATGGATAATAACTTTGTGCAGACCCCTAAGATCTCACGTGCCAACAGGGATATTCGTTTTTCAAAAAACAAAAATCCCTACAAGGAAAGCAAATGGTTTTTCCTCCGTGCCGACGGTAAGCCGGATTTAACCTATCCCAAGCCTACCTACTTTTTTGAAATATCCTCAGACTGGTGGCGTTACGGATTGTTTTACGCTCCAAAGCCAAGCAATATGGCAGCCTACAGGGTTAAACTTGAGGCTGAAACCGCCCGCTTTAAACGCATAACAGATAAGCTTGTAAAGGACAGCTTTTTTGAAATAGGCGGCGAAAGCTATAAACGTGAGTTTAAAAACCAACTGCCTGCGAAGCTTAACAGCTGGTATCAGCGTAAATCAATAGAGCTTACCCACTACGAGGACTATCTCAACACGGACTTTTATACCGACAAACTGCCGGATATAGTCTTTGAGGGCTTTAAAGAGCTGTATGAAATGTATAAATTTTTAAATGAAATAACAGTTGAGTAAAAAAATGACCATCAGTCCGTCTGATGGTCATTTTTAAATAAATTCAAAATTTCATGTAATCAGTATTCTGTCGGTGTAAGATATGAAACCAATATTTTTTTTAAACCTTCAGACTTAAAATCTACCTCCGCAATTTTATTTCTTTCATTTCCAGAAATTGATAAAACTTTTCCTTGTCCGAAGACTGGGTGTAATACATACTCTCCTACTTTTATTTCTCTATTACTATTTTTAATTGACAAATTCTTATTGCTTTCATTATACGTTCTAAACCTATGATCTTTATTCTTATGAATATATGTTACGTTTGAGATTCCTCCTTTACAATTTTCCTCCAATATTTTCTTATAATCTTCCCTCTTGCTATTGTATCCAATAACAGTATATTCAACGTCGTCAATGACACTTTGAGGGATGGACTCTATTTTCAAAAGATAAATCTTATTCTTTCTTGGATTATATACTCCCAGATTTTTTATATTTAGAAACTCTTTATGTATGGAATGAATACCCATAAGATAATATACCAACAACTGCAATGTATGTGTACTCCTCAATTCACCTTTGGATACCTTAAAATCCCATAATGTATCTCTCGTTAAATAGTCACCATCTCCTGTTGATATAATATGTGTATATCCTCCTTCAAAAGTAAAGCCTTCTTTTACAATAGGACCATATTGCTCCCAAAAAAGTACACTTCTTTGAACCATTATTGATATATTTTCGATAGTTTCTTTATCCGGATTTATTTTATCAATAGACTTAAAGCCAGCCATTCCTGCACGATAACATACATCATACCCAACTAATTTACATGCATTATATATTGAAGAATCATCTAATCCCTTAATACTTAAAAGCAACTTCTTTGCCTTTTTTTCTTCCTTAGCTAAAATAGCACCTATTAGCGAAATTTTAAAGGCCTCCTTTAATGAAGTTCCCATAATAAAACGAGTTAGATAATCAACTGCTAAACCTACAAGACCTGGATTTATATTTTCCTGTAGATTTAGTATTTTTCTATCATCTAATTCAACAACATTAAAATCTTTGCGTTTTATATAGCCACCCCACGGTTGTTTAATTTTGCAAATTCTCTGTGTAACAGAAGACATATGATCATCCCACTTTATTTCACAAACTCATCCGAACTCTTAGACTAATTTATCATATTTTTATAATATCGAAAGCGTTATTTATCATTTATTTTCTATAACATAAGTACATAAAACCAAATTTTAGCATATATGCTTTTTTGCTAAAAGCTGTAATTAATATCATTAACTTCCAGAAAACAAAATCTCATAATTTAGAAATTCAGAATTATTTATAAGTTAATTTTTAAAATTTAATAATTTTATTTTATCACAGTTACACAATAAAATCAATTCTTAATAAGATCAAAAACCTCAATCCAATCAAACAACATAAATATAGTAATGTCATATACTATACGAACATTGTTGAAATTATTCTAGGTTATATTGATACAATTAAAACCAAACAATGTCCGATTACTGTTTAATAGCTAATTAAAACAGATAATATAATATATACATTTCAATCTTATGGTTATATCATTGAAGTTTTCCTGTCATCATAGCTTTTTGATAATACATATAAACCAGACCAATTATTATTACCATTGTAAATAATGACCATAATAAAAATATAAGGTATCCTTTTTATGTTGTCAAAAGAAAGCAATTATTGTCTTGAATCTCCTGTCGCCATATGCTACAATCAGATTATAATAAAAAGTAAGGAGTGTGGTATTTATGAAAAGAAAGGTTGCTGTTATGCTTGCTATTGCCTCTGTTATGGCAATGCAAAGCGGCGCATATGCGCAGAATGATGTTGCGGTTATAGTAAACGGAGAAACTGTTGAATTTGACCAGCCTCCTGTTATAGAGAATAACCGCACCCTTGTACCATTCCGTGCGGTACTCGAAAAGATGGGGGCGGAAGTCGGCTGGGACAACGCTACACAAACCGTTACATGCAGTCTTGACGGCAAGGAAGTAAGCCTTGTCATCAACTCAGACAAGATGCAGACACCAAATGGTGAAATCACCCTTGATGTACCCGCAAAGATAATCAACGAGCGCACAATGGTACCTATAAGAGCTATTTCAGAGGGCTTGGGAGCTATAGTGGCTTGGGATGCCGAAACACGTACCGTTACGGTTACCACACAGGAAACTCCTGAGGATGAGACTCCTATTGAGCAGCTTGAACCCACCTATTCCCTTGCGGAATCCACCACTGAGGTCAAGCAGGACGATACAGTTGCTTTCACCATTAACGTAAGCTACCCCGTTATTGAAGGGGAAGCTGCCGGCATTGATGCAATAAATGCAGCTATTGCGGCAGACGCTCAGGCACGGGTTGCGGCTTATGAAGAAAACGAAGGGGAAAGCGCCAAGGAATTTGTACAGTCCGGACAGGAAACAAGTTCCGAGTGGAGCTGTGACATTGACTATGAGGTTAAGTATCTGGACAACAGCATTGTATCCATGTATATCACGGAAGTCAGCTATATGGGCGGTGCGCATCCAAACACTGTTCCAAGGGGACTTACCTTTGATATGCAGACAGGAGAGAGAATGAGCGCAGATGACTTTATGGAAAACGCACTTGAAGAAGGCAAGGCAGGCATAAAGGCACTGGCTGAGGCTGAACCCGACAGCTATCCATTCTATGATGATGAATCCTTTGAACTTACCGAGGATGACTGGTATATCGAAAATTCCCAGATTGTATTTATAGTACCTCCATATGAGATTGCTCCATATGCGGCAGGCATTATCGAATACAGAGCAGACTTGGGCGGCATCTGATAATTTTATCTAAAAAATAAAACACAGAGGTGATTCATATGAAAAAATCAAAAACGAAGTTTATATGCGGTATCTCGGCATCTGTTATCTGTGCAGGTATGCTTTCTGTCGGAATGTTGACATCCGTAAGCGCCGACACACTTGCTAAAGATGAAAAAGCTCAGACAAATGTTGAAGAAACAACAGAAGCTACAACAAGTGAAGTTACCTCTATTACCTATGACGGACATATCGTAAATTCCAGATATAACATACTGAACTTTATCAAGGAAAATATGCCTGAAGTACCGGAATTAAGGTTTGACGGAGACAGTGTTGCGGATTACGAAGATTGGCGGGAAAGCACCAAAGAAAAGCTTTTGGAGGTTATGGGAATAACCGACCTTGTACCTGCCGATTCCGAGTCCAACCTGATTGAAACAACCCAGTTTCCTAAATATATAAGATATAAATATGAAATAGAAACTCTTGAAGGTCTGTATATGCCTTATTACGTTCTGGTGCCTAAGGAAAACGGCAACGGCAAGGCAGTAATTGCCCTTCACGGTCACGGCAGCGACGGAAAAGAAGGACTCGTGGGAAACGAAAACAAGAGCTACACAGAGGGTATGCAGCAATACCACTATGACTATGCTTTCGAGTTCCTTGAAAAGGGATATACAGTCTATGTACCCGACCTGTTAGGTGCCGGAGAAAGAACTCTTGGCATATATGCCAACACCACTGCGGAGTGTAACGATATTAACAACGCCCTTACCAGTCTCGGTTACAGCCTTCAGGGAATGATACTATTTGAAAATATGCGTCTTTCCGACTATATTGCAACATTGGATTACACTGAAGTAGACTGTGTAGGATTTTCCGGAGGCGGTCAGAGTGCCCTGTGGCTTTCCGTAATGGATGACAATATTGATAGAACCATAGTAAGCGGTTTCCTTCACAGCTATAAGGATACTTTGATCTATAACAACAGATGCGGCTGCAACTTTGTCCCTGATATGTGGAACTATGTTGATATGGGTGATATTCTTGCACTGGATGCAGACAAGGATATATACATTGAAACAGGCAACGAGGATCAGCTTAATGGTGACAGAGGTCTTGAAGGAGTTTATGAACAGATTGACATTGCAAACAAAGCCTTTAATCTCTTTGACAAGGAAGTTAAGTTGAACGTATGCAACGGCGCTCATCAGTGGTATGGCAGCTGGATGGACGAATTTTAATTGAATAATATTGTAATGGGACTATATTGAACCCCAACAGAAAAAGACTCATTCCGTAAAGGTTTGAGTCTTTTCTGCTTTTATAAATACATTTCTTGGAAACTGTTTTCTTGTTTATGCATGCATTTTCTTAAGGCAGGTATCCATAGCCTTTTCAAATATATCAAGCCCTGCCTCAAGCTGGGCGTCGGTAATAACAAGAGGCGCAAGAAACCTGAGCACATTGTTGTATGTACCGGCATTTTCAATAAGCAAACCGTTCTCTGCACATTCCTGAACCATAGCAGAGGTAAGCTCAGGATAAGGCTCCTTGGTATCAGGGTCCTTTACAAGCTCAACCCCCACCATGCCGCCTAATCCTCTTATATCTCCTATAACGGAATATTTCTTAGCTATATCCCCATACCTTGCCTTGACTTTTTCACCTATTTCAAGGGAACGTGCTGCAAAGTTATCCCTTTCCATTATCTCTATTACCTTAAGTGCGGAGGCACAGGCAAGGGCATTGCCGCCAAAGGTGCCTCCTATAACACCGGCCGGTACAGCATCCATAATTTCATCCCTTGCAATAACCGCACTAAGAGGTATACCGCCTGCTATAGACTTAGCCGTTGCTATAATATCCGTGGCCGCACCTGCCTCTTCCCAGTAGCAGGCAGCAAACATTCTGCCTGTCCTGCAAAATCCCGACTGGACCTCATCGGCAACAAGCAGGATACCGTTATCGTCGCAAATCTTTCTGACAGCCTTGACCCATTCGATAGGTGCGGGAATAAAACCACCCTCACCCTGTAAAGGCTCAAGCACCATTGCCGCAACATATTCCGCAGGGGAACACTCTTCAAACACCTCATAAATGCTGTCGATATAATACCGGATTGCCTCCTCCTGGGTCATACCGGCGGGACGTCTGTAAAGGTAAGGATACTGCGCCCTATAGATACCGTCGGGGAATGGACCCATGCCCTTTGCATAGCTCTTTTTGGATGTCATGGACATGGTAAGCATTGTTCTGCCATGGAAAGCCCCCGAAAATACTATGATATTAGGTCTTTTGGTATAAGCCTTGGCAACCTTTACGGCATTTTCATCAGCCTCCGCACCGCTGTTTGCAAAGAAAACCTTCTTATGCTCACCTCTTACGGGCGCTATTGAACCAAGCTTTTCCGCAAGGGCAACATATCCCTCATGGGTAATTATATTAAACATAGCATGGAAGTACTTATCTGCCTGTGCCTTGACAGCCTCAATCACCTCGGGGTGTGAATAACCTATGTTAAGTACGCCTACACCCCCTACCCAATCCAAAAAATAATTTCCGTCAACATCCTCAACCATAGCCCCCTCGCCACGTTTGATAACACAGGGATAAGCGCAGCCTACAGCCCCAGGAGCAGCCGCCTTTCTTCTTGCGATTATCTCACTTGCCTTCGGACCGGGAAGGGTATCTGTAATTATCTTAGGTAATTCATCCTTTAACATATGTATTCCTCCGTTTCATAAAAAAATGCGATGATGCCTTTTTGCACCATCGCTTGTTATGTCCTTATTCTATCAGAACAAAAATACAAATACAATAGACTCAAAACACAAACTTTATCTTGATTTTTATGCTTATAGCACATATACTTTCATTAGGAGGCGAAAAACAATGATAAGCGTGTATGATTTTTACAAAGAAAATAAGGACAGCTTCAAACTGAGCATTAAAGCAGGAGAAGAGGGATTGAAAAAGCCTGCACTCTGGCTTTATATGGCAGAGGATAAAAGCGCCTTTGATTTCATACGAGGGGGAGAACTTACCGTCACCACGGGTATGGCTGTTTCCGGCAGCAAAGAGCTTTATGAATTTATCCGGCGACTGATTAAACACAATGCTTCGGGACTTATCATAAACACAGGCAGATATATAAAGGAAAGGGATATAACGGAGGAAACGGCTGCCCTTTGCAGCTCCGCCGGCTTTGCACTTTTCACTATGCCATGGGAAATGCATTTATCCGACCTTATGCAGTCCTTTGCAAACCTGCACTTTAAGAGCAGGCAGAGAGAAGAAAATATGAAGATACTGCTCCCCGCCTTGTGCCGCAACCTGGAAAGTGTTGACAATCATAAGGACTTTCTTATATCTCAGGGGCTTACACCGGAGGAAAGTTATACCATAGGACTATGCGATATTGCGGAAGATGAAGCAAATAAGTTATATCTGCCCGACATCATCACCGTCTATGATACTGATGCACTTATACTGCTTTTTTTCGGCAGTAAATCAGCTGAGGCGATTGAAAGGGCGGTCAATTCAATTCAAACCCTTGTGCCAAAAGCACACATAGGGGTAGGCAGCACAAACAAGGGTTACGAAAATTTTGCCAAAAGCTATGTCCTTGCAGTTCGAGCCCTTAAAATAGCTGAATATGCAAATATACCTCTGTTCAGCTATGAAAAAAGCGGAATTTATACCTTGCTTATGAATACGGAGCCTGCTGCTGCCATGGAATATGCGCAAAAAAAACTTGGTTCCCTTACAGATGAAGAATTGCTTTCAACCCTTGAGGCATATATATGCTGCCGTGGTTCCCTTAAGGCTGCTGCTGTACAGTTGAACTGCCACCGTAACACGGTGTTATACCGTATTGAAAAAATAAGGAAGATAACAGGCTGTAACATAGATGACGGGGCTGTGCTGAGCGAGATGTATTGTGCCATTGCTGCTCTTAAATACGCCAAATCCCGTAAAAATTAAAAATATTATTTGCATTATGCAAAATATAGTTGACATCAAGACGTAAATATATTACAATATATGTGCAGGAGGTGATGTGGTGAAAAATCTGAGAATGAAGGCTGCAAGAGCCGCAAAGGATATGTCACAGGGAGAACTTGCCGAAGCAGTAGGCGTTACCCGTCAGACAATAGGTATGATAGAGGCAGGAGATTACAATCCCACACTTAACCTATGTATAAAAATATGTAAAGCACTTCACAAAACCCTGGATGAGTTGTTTTGGAAT
>CALWRD010000069.1 GCA_944383875.1 uncultured Clostridia bacterium
CCAAGGGACTGGAATTTCCAACCGTGTTTATTGCAGGCTTTGAGGAAGGCATTTTCCCGGGATACCGTGCAACTTTGGAGGGCGGTGAGGCTGCCCTTGAGGAGGAACGCCGTCTTTGCTATGTGGGCATTACAAGGGCAAAGCGTGAGCTGTATCTGACAGCGGCAAATTCCCGCATGCAGCATGGTCAGATGGTGTCAAACCTTCCTTCACGTTTCCTTAAGGAAATTCCCGGGGAGCTTATGGAGCAGGAAACATCTTCGCCGTTCGGAAACGGAAATTCCTTCGGTATGGATACTTCGGAAAACAAGCGCCATTTTGCCTATTCGGCAAATACCTACAGACCGAGACCTGCCGCTACATATCGTATGCCTGCGCCAAAGGATGTTTCCCTTGACTTTGAGTTGGGGGATAAAATTAAGCATATGAAGTTTGGTATAGGTACCGTGCTTGCCATTAATCCTGCCGGTGCAGACTATGAGGTTACGGTGGAATTTGAAAATGCAGGCGTCAAAAAGCTTATGGCTGCCCTTGCACGACTTAAAAAGGTATAATCGGGCATAATAGGCTTAGTTTATTTTAATTTCGGAGGTTTGTATGGATACTCAGTGGAGATTGGACAATATATATCCCTCGGCGGACAGTATGGAACTTAAAGAGGATATAGCTCAGCTTAATAGGCTGACCGAAGAGCTTAACAGCTGGGCGGAAAGTGAATTAAGCAGACAAAGCGATGCCGCAAAGAACGTAGAGGAATATATAAAGAGGAAAAACGAGCTTTTGCATTATGATAAGGCGGAAATTTATCTTAATCTTGCTCTTTCGGTTAATACTTCCGATGAAAACCTTTCGTCGATGCTTGACAGGGTTGGCAGGATAAAGGCAAATTCGGCAAAGCATGAAGCGCTTTTTGCCCGTTATTTAAAGGGACTTGATATAGATGAGTTAATTGCCGAAAAATCTGCCCTCAAGGAGTTTGAATATTTCTTAAAACAGTCTGCCATTGCGGCCTTGCATACTCTTTCGCCAAATGAGGAGCTTGTTGCGGCAAAGTTAAAGACAAACGGTTCGTCGTTATGGGAAAAACAATGGGAACAACTTACTTCGGGACTTGAAATTACTTTTGAGTATAAGGGGAAGAGTTATAATGAACCCCTTTCTTCCGTCAGAAATATGGCTTATTCCAAGGACAGAGGACTTAGGCTTGCAGCTTTCAAGGCGGAGCTTAATTCTTATAAGACGGTGGAAGTACCGGCTGCCTTTTGTATGAACGGAATTAAGGGTGAGGTTCTGACCCTGTCTAAACTTAGGGGTTACTCATCTCCCCTCACTATGACGGTGGAGCAGTCTGCTTTGACTATGCCTGCTTTGGAGGCTATGCTTGGGGCGGTTAAGGAATTTATTCCGGAGTGCTCCCGCTATTTTGAGGCGAAGGCAAAAATGCTTGGATATAATGATGGACAGCTGCCATTTTATGAGTTGTTTGCACCTGTGGGAGAGGATCCTTCGTATACCCTTGAGCAGGCTAGGGATGAGGTTATTATGAGCTTTACATCATTTTCGGAGGAAATGGGCAGCTTTGCTTCCAATGCCTTTGAAAAGGGCTGGATAGACCTTTTGCCCAAACGAGGAAAGGTAGGAGGAGCTTTTTGCGAGGCTGTGCATGCTGTGGGTGAAAGCCGTATACTTACCAATTTCAGCGGCAGTTTTAACGATGTGGTGACTATAGCCCATGAGCTGGGTCATGCTTACCACGACAGCAGACTGTATAAGGCAGCGGAGCTTAATTCCACTTACCCTATGCCCATTGCGGAAACCGCATCCACTTTGTGTGAAACTGTGCTTATCAATGAGGTGTTAAAGGACTGCGATGAAAAAACTGCCCTTGTTATATTGGAAAATGACCTTTCGGGCACAATGCAGACCCTTTCGGATATATACAGCCGTTTCCTTTTTGAGGATGAGGTGTTTAAGCGCAGGGCTGAGGGCACTCTGTCGGCAGAAACCCTTTGCAGTATTATGTCAGAGGCGCAGAAAGAGGCTTATGGCTGTAAATTAAGTGAGCTGCATCCTTATATGTGGCTTTGCAAGCCCCATTACTATGATGCGGATTTTAATTATTACAATTTTCCTTATACCTTCGGTATGCTGCTGTCAAAGGCTTTGTATGGCAGGTACAGGGAAATGGGCAGGGATTTTATGCCTATGTACAATCATCTTCTGGAGCTGTCGGCAGTTGCGGACCTTAAAGAAACCGCCAAGGCTGCCGGGTTTAATATAGAGGATAAGGACTTCTGGAGGTATGCCCTTGCCCTTGTAAGTGAAGAAATCGACACATTTATACAGATGACAAAGAAGAGGTAATATTTATGCTGCAATTTAAAGATGTAGATATTAAAGATAAAGAAACAGCAAACAAATTTTTAAAACGAAAAAATTATTTTTTATGTGCTTATTGTTTTACAGATGTTTTTATCTGGCAAAATGCCTACAAAACTCAGATAGCCTTTGATGATGATTTTATGTATATGAAGTCGGGCAGCGGAAAAAATATTTATTTTACCGCACCTATGGGTGAGGGGGATTATGCCTCCGCCGTGGATAAGATGGCAGAAATCGCACATGCCGAAGGTGTCCCCCTTAAGATATATGCCGTGCCTGCCGAAATAAAAGAAAAAATTGAGGCTGCTTACCCGGGACGGTTCAGCTATAAGGAAGGTCGTGACGGGGCAGACTATATTTATTCCGCAGAAAGCCTGATGTATCTTAAGGGTAAAAAGCTCCATGGCAAGCGAAATCATATAAATAAGTTTTTAAGTGAATATGAGGGAAGATGGAGCTATGAGGATTTAACAGAAGACAATATAAGAGAGTTTTTTTCCTATCAGCTTAAGTGGTGCGAAAATAATCCCGATAACTTTCTTGGAGAAACCTGCGCAGTTTCCGTTGCTCTTAAAAACTTTAAGGAGCTTGAAATAAAGGGGGGACTTTTACGCCTTGACGGTGCTATAATTGCCGTTACCTTGGGCAGTGAAAGTTTTCCAGATACATTTATTGTTCATATTGAAAAGGCAGATGCAACCATACAGGGAGCCTATCAGATGATAAATCAGCAGTTTGCACAGCATAACTTTGAAAAATACCGTTATATTGATCGTGAGGAGGATCTGGGAATTGAGGGATTGAGAAAGGCTAAGCTTTCGTATTATCCCGAAAGCATTACGGAAAATTACATTGCGGAGGAAATCATAAAATGATTGAACTTGCCTCACAGAATGATACCCATGAAATAAGGAGTCTATGGGACGAGGCCTTTCCCGAAGAACCTAAATTTAACGACTGGTTTTTTGAATGCAGATACAGACCGGATACCTGCCTTGTTTTGCGGGAGGACGGCATTATCAAGGCTATGGCACAGCAGCTTTGCTATGAACTTAAAGGTGTGGGGAAGGTGAGCTATATTTACGGTGCGGCTACAAAGCAGGAGTATCGCAGACAGGGATTGATGCGCCGCTTGCTTAATTTTTCTTTTGATATGGATAAGAAAAAGGGAAGAGCGGCATCAATTCTTATTCCGCAAAATAAGCCCCTTTTTGACTTTTATTCCGCACTTGGTTACCGAACCGCTTTCTATGTATACAGCGGCATATTTGAAGGCATGGAGGACACCACAGGTTTTGAGCTGAGAAATGCAAGTGATGATGATATTCCTTTTATGGATTCACTCTATACTGAAAAGGCAGGTAAAAATTATGTCCTGAGGACCTATGAATATTGGCGGGAACAGATAAATATGTTCCGCACCCTCGATGGTGAGGTATTTATACTTTTAAATGAGGGGAATCCAGTTGGCTATGCTTTTTACAATGGCGACTTTGTACAGGAAATTTTTACGCCCTATACAGATATTATGCTTTCGCTTATGTGTGCTTGTTTTGGTAAACCCCTTAAGTATGTTACTGTAGGTGAGGATACACCTGTCGGTATGATCTGTTCTTACGGTAAGCCTCCTGAGGGTAAAAGCTATTTGAACCTGATGTTTAACTAAGTATTGCAAGGCTTAATTTTTTGTATTATAATAAATCATATATGTTCATAAATAGGGTGATTATTTTGATTAACAAAGTATTTAACGCAATGCTTGAATATTTTTCGGGTGACCCTAAGCGTATACAGCATTTTATCAAGGTCCATGCCTTTGCCGCTGCCATTGCTGAGGGTGAGGGTATGCAGACTGATGATAGGCGTACACTTGAGATTGCTGCTCTTGTACACGATATAGGAATTAAGGTCAGTGAGGTTAAGTACAACAGTTCAGCAGGGAAGTATCAGGAGCTTGAAGGTCCTGCCGAGGCAGATAAGCTGCTTACATCTCTCGGTGTGGAAAGGGCTGTTATTGACAGGGTATGCTATCTTGTGGGACATCACCATACCTATAAGGACATTACAGAGCTTGATTATCAGATTCTGGTTGAGGCGGATTTCCTTGTCAATCTTTATGAGGACAACGAAAGCCGTGAATCAGCTCTCAGAGTAAAGGATAAAATTTTTAAGACCGAAACTGGAAAACGCTTTATTTCCACCATATATGGAGTTTAACCAACTGAAGAAGTTCCACGCCTCTATAGGCGGTGGGTGCTTACTCAAATATTCAGCAGGAGTACGAATATTATTGATATATATACGGAGGTGCTTTTATGCCATTTATTAATACAAAGACTAATTTTGAAATCGACAAGTCAAAGCGTGAGGAGCTTAAAAAGGGTTACGGTAAAGCTATTTCTATCATTCCCGGCAAAAGTGAGCGTTCACTTATGCTTGCCTTTGAAAACTGCCCTATGTACTTTCATGGGGAGGAGAAGGAAAAGCTTGCCTTTGTTGAAATTAAGCTTTACGGAAAAGCCGACAGAGGTGCCATGAATGAGCTGACGGGCGAGGTTTGCTCACTGCTTAACAAGGTTACGGATATTGATGAGGGTGACATTTATGTTAAGTATGAGGAAGTTGAGGTCTGGGGCTGTGGAGGCAGCAACTTCTGATTTTTTTACTAGGGTTGGCAAGAGGTGGTTTTGTGAGTAAGGTGATGATTTTTGCAGGTGACAGTATTACGCAAAGCGGTGAATACATTGACTATATCAGTGAAACTTATCCTGCATCGCTGCTGCTTAACAAGGGATTTAACGGTTATAAGGTAACTGATCTTGCAAAGCAGTGGCAAAGCATTTGCCTTGAGTATCAGCCGGATGTGGTGACGGTGCTTGTGGGTGTCAATGAGGTGATTGACACCATGCGTGGCTATCCTAATGTTGAACAGACATTTTACTCTGCTTACAAAGATGTTATCGAGCAGACCAGGGCTGCCACACAGGCGGATATAATATTAATGGAGCCCTTTATTATGGCTTATCCGAAAAAGCTTTTTAACTGGATGCTTGTCACCAAACGGTTTGTGAATGCGGTTGACAGGCTTGCTGCCGAATACGACACAGGGTTGGTTAAACTGTGGGATATATTCAATAAGGCGGATGCAAGCATTATGACTGTTGACGGTATACATATTACTCCTCAGGGACATAAGCTGATAGCTGAAGCTTGGATTGAGGAATACAAAAGAATATCGGCGGTTAAAGGGGTTGACTGAATGCGGCTTTGCCTGTAGCGGAGCTGTATTTAGTCAATTTTAATATCGGGGTTAACAGGAAGGAGAATTTATTAATGAGTGAATATTACGCTAAGCTTAACGCCGCTTTAAACAGCGTAAGGAAGGTAACGGATTTTGTCCCTCGTGCGGCAGTTGTATTGGGTTCCGGACTTGGCGCTCTGGCAGAGGAGATAGAAATCGCTGCCGAAATACCTTACAGGGATATAGAGGGATTTCCTGTGTCTACGGTTGAAGGACATAAGGGCAGGCTTGTTTTCGGCTATATCGGAAATACACCTACCGTTATTATGCAGGGACGTGTTCATATGTATGAGGGTTATTCCTCAAGGGAAGTTGTTATGCCCACAAGGCTGATGCGTATGCTTGGCGCAGATACCCTTTTGCTTACCAATGCTGCAGGCGGGGTAAATTTTGATTTTTCGGCAGGCGACCTTATGCTTATCAGGGACCACATTTCCTGTTTTGTACTTTCCGCACTTATAGGGGAAAATGTTGATGAACTGGGTACCCGTTTTCCGGATATGAGCAGTGTGTACGACCCTCGACTGTGTTCTCTTATGCTTGAGTGTGCCAAGGGACTTAACATTGATTTAAAGCAGGGAGTTTACTGTCAGCTTACAGGACCACAGTTTGAAACACCTGCGGAAGTCAGACTGGTGCGAACTTTAGGTGGTGATGCCGTGGGCATGAGTACTGCCGTGGAGGCTGCTGCAGCAAGGCACTGCGGTATGAAGGTATGCGGTGTATCCTGTATTACCAATATGGCATGCGGCATAACGGATAAGGAACTGACGCATATGGAAGTACAGGAAACTGCTGACAGAATATCTCAGCAGTTTAAGT
>CALWRD010000070.1 GCA_944383875.1 uncultured Clostridia bacterium
TACAGATCAATTTTTATATAAAAATGACTATGCAAAACCTATTTTTGATAAGCTTGATGAAATGGGTATTAAATATACATGTTTCTACGATGTTGCTCCGGATCCTACCCTTGCCTGCGCTAAGGAAGGAGCAGCTCAGATGAATGATTTCCAGCCTGATGTAATTATTGCACTGGGCGGTGGTTCCGCAATGGATGCAGGTAAAATTATGTGGGTTCTCTATGAGCATCCCGAAGCAGATTTTATGGATATGGCAATGCGTTTCAGTGATATTCGTAAGAGAATATATACTTTCCCTAAGATGGGTGAAAAAGCATACTTTGTTGCCATACCGACTTCCTCCGGTACAGGTTCCGAAGTTACTCCTTTTGCCGTAATTACGGATGAAAAGAGCGGTACCAAGTACCCTCTTGCCGATTATGAGCTTTTACCGGATATGGCTGTAGTTGATGTTGACAATATGAAGGATCAGCCTAAGTCTCTTACAAGTGCCAGCGGTATAGATGCACTTACACATGCCCTTGAAGCATATGCCTCCGTGATGGCAACAGACTTTACGGATGGTATTGCACTCAACGCTATGCGACTTATATTTAAGTATCTGCCAAGTGCATACGAAAACGGCAGTAAAGATATGAAAGCCCGTGAAGAAATGGCAAATGCGTCGGCTATGGCAGGTATGGCGTTTGCAAATGCATTCTTGGGTGTTTGCCATTCAATGGCTCATAAACTGGGTGCCTTTCATCATCTGCCTCACGGTGTGGCAAATGCTTTGCTTATTACCATTGTAATGAGATATAATGCAAATCCGGTACCGACAAAAATGGGTACATTCCCACAGTATGAATACCCTCATACTCTTGAAAGATATGCTCAGTGTGCGCATTTCTGCGGAATTTGCGGTAAAGATGATAAGGAAACACTTGATCTGTTCATAAATGCCATTGAGGAATTGAAAGCTAAAGTAGGCATTAAAAAGACCATCAGAGATTACGGTATTGATGAAAATGCTTTTTTGTCTACACTTGACGATATGGTTGAACAGGCATTTGATGATCAGTGTACAGGTGCAAATCCAAGATATCCGCTTATGAGTGAAATTAAGGAAATGTATCTTAAGGCATATTACGGTGAATGATAAGGGGGTTTTAGCATGAATATTGATTTAAATAATGCTCAGGTAATAGCAAGAAGGCAAAATAAGGTTATATATAAGGTTGACAAGTATGCGGTAAAGTTGTTTGATGAAAGCTTTTCAAAGGCAGATATCTTAAATGAGGCACTAAATCAAGCAAGGGTTGAGGAAACGGGATTAAAAATTCCGGCGCTTGAAGAGGTGGAAAAGATTGACGGGAAATGGGCAATAATTACTGATTTTATCGAAGGTAAAACTATTGCTGAGCTTATGAAGGAAAATCCAGAAAAGCTTGAAGAATATATGAATCGGTTTGTGGATATTCAGCTTGAAATGCATACGGGAAGAGCGCCTATGCTTAACAGACTTTATGATAAGCTGTATAGAAAAATTTCCGAAAGCGGACTTGATGCAAGCACCAGATATGACTTGCATACAAGGCTTGAAAGTCTGCCAAGGCATAATAAGGTTTGTCAAGGGGACTTTAACCCAAGCAATATTATTATTACACCGGATGATGAGGCGTATATTCTGGACTGGTCCCACGCTACACAGGGTAACGCAAGTTCCGATGCAGCTATTACGTATCTATATTTTTCTCTCAGGGGCAAAGATAAAGAAGCTAAGATGTATCTGGATTTATTCTGTCAAAAGAGTGATACTGCCAGACAGTATGTTCAGAAGTGGATGCCTATAGTAGCGGCAGCACAGCTTGAAAAAAGCAGTGATGAAGAGAAGAAATTCCTTATGAGCTGGATTGATGTAGTGGATTATGACTAATAAAATAAATTTTTGATAAGGGTGCAGGTGAGTTATGCTTGCACTTTTATTATGGGCAAAAATAGGTTGCATATTTTGTAAGTAAATATTGTCTGCCGGCATATATTGGATTGTTAATTGGCTTTAATATGTTTTTTGATATTATTTTTCAAATAACTTGTTAAATCGACTGTTTTATGATATTATCTAATGTAGGTTACTATGTAATGGTAACAAATATATTACAGTGGAGTGAATAAGGTGAAATTTAGTCTTTTTAAAACTACAGCTAAAATGCTTGCTATGATAATGACAGTATCTGCTTTTTCGGTATCGGTTTCTGCTCAGCCTATTACCGAAACCAACATAAATGTCGGCAAAGGTAACAGCTATGAGTTTAATACAATACAGGATGCGATTGACTCAATTAATTTTATGCCTACCGAAAAAAATCCTGTTAATATTTATATAAATGAAGGCACTTATGAGGAATGTGTAACGGTTGACAAGCCTTATGTCAACATTATAGGCAGAGGAGATGCGCAAGACACAATAATAACCTATGATAAAGCAAATGGTCACGAGGACAGCAGTAAAAATACCGGTACCGAAAAGTCCGCTACATTTACGGTAGCCGCTGATGCTGTCGGATTTTCCGCTGAAAACATTACTTTTGAAAACAGCTACAACTTAACTGACGATACACGTGAACAAACTCAGGCGGTTGCTCTTGTCAGCCTTGCCGATAAGGTGGTCTTTGAGGATTGTCGTTTTATAGGCAGACAAGATACCCTGTATTTAAAGGGTACCTCAAAGGGACAGGATGTTTACGGAAGTGCAAATAATGCAAGGGTTTATCTGGATAATTGTTATATTGAAGGCACGGTTGATTTCATTTTTGGTGATGCTACCGCTTATTTTAATGAATGTCAGTTGTTTATGGCGTATTATGAAAACGGCGGACATTTCACTGCACCAAATACAACATTATTTAATTTAGGATACGTATTTAATTCTTGTAAATTAAGTGTGGATAAGCAATACACTGCGGAAGATGCTTCTAAAATTGACTTAGGCAGACCATGGCAGGCTGATTCCGCTTACCCTAATTATGGATCTCAAGCCGTATATATTAACTGTACATTGCCTGATGTTATGAACAGTGCAGGTTTTACACTTTGGGACAGTTTAACAGTTAAAAACAAAGTAAGGTTTATGGAATACGGCAGCAGGACATCAACAGGTGAACTTGCCGATACATCTGAAAGGGCTGATTTTGTAAAACAACTTACAAGAGAGCAGGCTGCAAATTACAATGTATATAATGTTCTTAGCGGAAGTGACGGATGGAATCCGACAAATGCGTCTTCTTCGAGACATACTGCTGCGGATATTACATTGGATCGTTATGAAATTCAGTTGCCTATAGGAGGAAGCACCGAGCTTAATGCTGCTGTACTTCCTATAGGAGCAGTTGACAGCAATGTTACATACAGTACCGAAAGCAATTGCATATTACTTGATGGAAATAAAGTAACTGCTGTCAGCAAGGGAACAGCTGTAGTAAATGCAAATTTGGATAACGGCGTCTATACATATGCAGTTATTACCGTTACTGATGCAGAAACATCAACTCCTGAGATTGCTTCAATAAAAATAAACCACAAGGATACCGTATCTGTAGGCGATAAACTGACAGCTGAATATAAATTTTACCTTGAAAGTGATAATAATACTGATGAATCAATTATAAGTTGGTATGCGGTTAAAGATGGTAATACCACGATGTTAAAGCGTGGCGTAGGAGAATATTACAAAACCTATACGGTACAAAATTCCGATACAGGTTCACAAATTGTGCTTGGCGTTATGCCTGCAACAAAAACAACCTATGGCACATATGGAACCGAGGTAAGCAGTGCTGCAACACCTGCTGTGTCTCAGGCAAATGACAGTACAGAAAGCTATTTAAGGGATGGCTTTGAAAACGGTACAGTAAATTTTGCGACATCCGGTGAATGGGACACCATATCCGATAATGGCAATAGTCTTATTACACCTATAAGCGAAAAAGCTTCATTGGAATATACTGATACAGAAAACTGGAATGATGCATCATATGAATTTAAGCTCAGATGCAATCCGGAAAATACAGGATTAAGCAGTGATGATATTTTAAATTTCTATATTAATAACAGTGAAAGCAGTTATTATAGGTTGGAAGTAAGAAGGGGCGGAAATACAAAAAGTCTCAAGCTTAACCTTTATAAATGCGTTGATGGTGAAGAAAACGCCATATATACAGATGAGGACAAGCTGAAAAATGCTGTTTTACAAAACAGTGGTCAGGATAATCCCTATATGTATTTGACTTTTGCTAAGAATGATGACAACATTACTTTGAGTTTCAAACTTGAAGGCAGTGATGTTATGCTTCTTAATAAGACAATAACCGATAGTACACCTTTAACCGGAGGAGATCTTAAGGTTGACTTTGAAGGTAAAAGTGCAATCTGGCTTATTGATATGATTACGGTTGATCAGGTTAAGAAACTTGATGAAAGCGGCAGAATTAGGATTTATCTTGCAGGGGACTCAACAGTTAAATACTATGGTGACGATAATTCCATTGGCGGCTGGGGTGAATATCTCGTTAATTATTTTGATGATGGTGTTGAAATAATAAATAAAGCGGAAGCAGGAAGAAGCACACGTTCATACATCAATCAAGGAAGACTGGATGAAATTGTTTCCGAATTGAGAAAGGGCGACTATGTATTTATTCAATTTGGACATAATGATAACAGAACAGATGAAAATGCAAGGGTTGAACATTCCGTCCTTTTGGGAGATCCTGACGAAAACGGTATATATCCTACCGTTAAGGCTGAAAAGACTAAAACTCCTCAGAGGATAATTGATTTTTATGCAGATGATGATTATCCTTACGGTGAATACTTTTATCCATATGAAAGCGGCACATTTAAATGGTATTTAAAACAGTACGTTGACAAGGTCAGAGAAAAAGGCGGTATCCCGGTAATAATAACCCCTGTATGTCGCGTTCTCTTTGATGCCGACGGAAAAATTCAACCTGCTTTCGGAGAAAATAACGGATATAAGGTTGCGGCAGAGCAGTTGGCGGAAGAGACAGGCACAGTTTGTATTAATGCTTATGATATTACAAAATCCTTGTATGAAAGTTATGGTGTATTTACTACACAGGGACTTCACGATGTTAAAGATGACGGAGAGATGGACTTAACACATTATAACAAATTCGGAGCCAATATAGTTGCCAGTAAGCTTGCCGATGCAGTAGCTGAACAAATTCCTCAGCTTCAGTCACATTTAAAGGCTTCAACCAAGGCAGTAAGCAAAACAGACGATATGAAAACAGCTAACTTGTTTGTTGTCGGAGATTCCGGCAAAGGATTGGAAGACAGTGACATCTTTGAAGCACACGGTTTCAGTGAATACTTTCAAGGATATTTATCTGATAAGATAACTGTCTGCGATTAT
>CALWRD010000071.1 GCA_944383875.1 uncultured Clostridia bacterium
CAGTAATGAGCAATCTCGGTCTTTTCATGATGGGCGAGAAAAACAATATTAATATAGAAAGAACTAAGGTTGGAGACAGATACGTTCTGGAGTGTCTGCTTGAAAAGGGCGATTGCTTTGGCGGCGAACAGTCCGGTCACATTATCTTCTTTGACTACAATACAACGGGTGACGGTATACTTACGGCTATACAGTTGTTGACCACACTCAAAAAGACAGGCAAATCTCTTGCACAGGCAAAGGGCATTATGGAAGTGCTTCCGCAGGTGCTTGTCAATGCAAGGGTTGACAACAAAAAGAAAAAGGAATATCTCTCAAACGAGACCATACGCAGCGAAATTGAAAAGCTGGAGGCAAGGTTTGCGGGTGAAGGACGTGTGCTTATCCGTCCAAGCGGTACGGAGCCTATTGTAAGGGTTATGATTGAGGGCAGAGATAAGGCTGTTATTAAGGAAGAAGCGGAGAGGCTTGCAAGACTTATAGAGGGTCTTCTGAGCTGATAACGGGAGGTTTTGAAGAATGTGCGGTGTTGTTGGATATATAGGCGGCAGGGATGCGGTTCCCGTGCTTATTAACGGACTTACCAAGCTGGAATACAGGGGTTATGATTCTGCGGGTGTTGCCGTGCTTAATGACGGCAGGATCAATATATGCAAAACCAAGGGACGTATACAGAATTTACAGGATAAGCTGCTTGTTAATCCTTTGCAGGGACATGTAGGTATAGGTCACACCAGGTGGGCTACTCATGGCGTACCTTCCGATGAAAATGCTCATCCACACCCAAGCGGTGACAGAAAAATTGCTGTTGTACATAACGGTATTATTGAAAACTATATGGAGTTTAAGGAGGAGCTGGAGGCTAAGGGCTATAAATTTCTTTCCGAAACAGATACGGAGACAGTTGCTAACCTTATAGATGATTATTATCGTTCGGGTATGGATATTCTTGATGCGGTTTTTAAGGTGCTTGACAGAATCGAAGGTTCTTATGCTCTGGGAGTGCTCTGTTCCGATTTTCCCGATCAGCTTATAGCTGCAAGGAAGGACAGCCCCCTTGTGGTAGGTATCGGTGATGGCGAAAACTTTATTGCCTCGGATATGCCTGCTATTCTCAATTATACAAAAAATGTCTATCTCCTTGATGATAAGGAAGTTGCGCTTATCAAGGCAGACAGCGTTAAAATATTTGACGCTGACCGCAATGAGGTCAAGAAGGATGTATTTACCTTTGACTGGGACATTGAAGCAGCTGAAAAGAATGGTTATGACCACTTTATGCTTAAGGAAATCTTTGAACAGCCTAAGGTGGTTAAGGATAATCTTTCAAGACGTTTTGATTCTAACGGCAAGGTTACACTTGACGGCATTAAGCTGGGCAAGGAGGAACTTGCGAATATTAACCGTATATATATCTGTGCCTGTGGTACGGCATATTATGCGGGACTTATAGGCAAATACCTTATTGAAAGAATGGTACGTATCCCGGTTAATTCCGAGATGGCAAGTGAGTTCCGTTACAAGGAGCCGCTTATAGATGACAAAACCCTTATGATTGTGGTTTCACAGTCGGGTGAAACTGCGGATACCCTTGCAGCTATGCGTCTTGCAAAGGAAAAGGGCGCAAGGGTGATGGGTATTGTAAATGCCGTAGGCAGCTCTATTGCAAGAGAGGCGGATGATGTTCTCTATACTCTTGCGGGTCCGGAAATAGCCGTTGCGTCAACCAAGGCTTTTTCGGCGCAGGTAGTGGCAATGTATCTGCTTACCATTCATCTTGCGCAGGAATTGGGTAAGATGGACGAAAAGACTACTATGGAAATTAAGGGCTATATGGAGGAGCTTCCTTCCCTTGTCAACAATATACTTGCCAAAGTGCCTGTTATACAGAGGCTTACACAAAAGTATATAGGCTCTAAAAACGTGTTTTATATCGGCAGGGGTCTTGATTATATAGTTGGTATGGAAGGTTCTCTTAAGCTTAAGGAAATTGCTTATCTTCACAGTGAGCCTTATGCCGCAGGTGAGCTTAAGCACGGACCTATTGCCCTTATTGAGGACACAACCCTTGTAGTTGGTATAGTTACTCAGGAAGAACTGTTTGAAAAGACAGTCAGCAATATACGTGAGGTTAAGGCGAGAGGTGCAAGGGTGCTTGCTATAGCTATGGAAGGCAACAAGGAGATTGAAAAGTATGCCGATGATGTATTCTATATACCGCGTACTCATTGGATGCTTGCTCCGCTTCTTGCTAATATACCTCAGCAGCTTTTTGCGTACTATATGGCACTTGGATTGGGTAACGATGTGGATAAGCCTCGTAACCTTGCCAAGAGTGTTACCGTTGAATAAGAGGTGAAATCGGGCTTTTGCCTGCATAAACTTTTTTGGAGGTTATGATATGACTATTGGTATTATAGGGGCTATGGAGGCTGAGGTCGTCAGCCTTAGGGAGAGTATGGAAATTATCTCTGCGAAGAATGTCGTGGGTCTGGATTTTTATTTTGGCAAGCTTTGCGGCAATAATGTTGTATTGGCTCGTTCCGCAGTGGGTAAGGTTAATGCGGCTATATGTACGCAGGTGCTTATTGATCTTTATGCTGTTGACTGCATTATCAATGTGGGTGTGGCCGGAGCTATTGATAAAAGCCTTACCATAGGTGACATTGTTATTTCAAGCGATGCTATGTACCATGATTTTGATACCACTGCCGTTGGAGATGCACCGGGAGAAATTTCGGGCATTGACACAAGTTATTTTCCTGCTGACGAAAAGCTGATAGAGCTTGCTCGTTCCACCGTGGAAAGCCTCGGCTATCCGGTTTATGTGGGCAGGGTGGCAAGCGGCGATCAGTTTGTTGCCAGTGCTGAGGTTAAAAATCGTATCAGAACTCTTTTCAAGGCAATGTGCTGTGAAATGGAGGGAGCTGCGGTGGCTCATACTGCGTACCTTAACAAGGTTCCTTTTGTAATTATCCGCTCCATATCCGATAATGCCGATGAGGCAGTCAATGTGGATTATGACAGATTTTTCAGGGAAAGTGCCCTTAAGGCGGCTTCTATAATCAAGCGAATGCTGGAAAACATTAGTCTGTAATACATAGTTTTAAATGCCGAGGGTGGATTCCTCGGCATTTTTTGTGTTTTGGGAGGTGAATTTTATGAAGGATATTATAAGGGCAGCTGTTGTCAACTTTAAAGCCGAGTTTGGAGATAAACGCTGCAACCTTGACAAGATGATTTATTATGTGGATGCAGCTGCTGCAAAGGGAGCGGATATTCTGGTGTTGCCGGAGCTTTGCCTTACGGGATATGATGTTTTTTCTTCCGATGATGTGGAGTTTGGCGATAAGGCGGCACTTTGTGAGACTGCTGACGGCAAGGCTGTTCGTGAAATGAGTAAGGCTGTGAAAAACCGTGGAGTGATGACAATATTCGGTTTTGCAGAAAAGGATGGATATGGGTTTTATAATTCTGCAGCGGCAGTTTATCCAGAGGGAGATGTTAAGCTTTATCGCAAACTTCATCTCTTTGGCAGGGAAGGATTGTTTTTTAAAAGAGGAGATATGCCGTTGCTGCTTAATACGCCATGGGGAAAAACAGGGCTTGGCATTTGCTACGATACGTATAATTTTCCTGAGCTGCTGCGTTATTACGCCGCCAAAGGAGCACGTCTTTACTTAAATCCTACCGCTATGGCATTTGAGGATACCGGTGAGGGTGCAAAGGAAAGCTTTTGCAACTATTACAGGAAAACACTTGAGTATAATGTGATTAATACGGGTATGTTTATTTTAAGCTCAAATCTTACGGGATTTGACGGAAAATCTTATTTTGGCGGTGGCAGTGTCGTTATGGGTGTGGGAAGCAGTCGGTTTAAACGTCCGGAGGTTAAGTATTATGCGGGGGCAATCGAAAATGCTGACGAAGGAATTTTTTGCGCCGATATTGACCTTTCTATGCATAATCCTAGGCTTTTTGTGCCAAACTCTGTTACGGGAGAAGTGGATTTCAGACCTGAATTTTACGTAAACTTGTATAAAAATCTTTGATTTGCAAAAAAAAGTAAAAAAATCTGTTGACAATTGTAAAGAGCTGTGATAATATATATTCTGCTGTCGGCGAGATACGCCGGAGCAAAAAAAACTTTTGAAAAAAGTTGTTGACAAGCCTTTGGGTTTGTGCTAAAATAATTTTTGTTGTCGCCAAGATGACGACGAAAAAGATTTTCAAAAAAATAAAAAAAGTTCTTGACAACAGATAAAAGTTATGATAAACTATTTAAGCTGTCGCAAGGACAGAGAGCTTTGAAAAAAGCTCGAAAGGCTTTAAATAAGCCTATCTCG
>CALWRD010000072.1 GCA_944383875.1 uncultured Clostridia bacterium
AAACAGAATTATAAATTCATCTTTTACACAACACAAAGTGAATACTAAATATCTGCCTGAAGCCATGTGTTTTGACGAGTTTAAGTCGACTAAAGATGCTGCCGGTGCTATGAGTTTTATATATTGCAATGCGGAGACCCACGAAATAATTGATATAGTGGAAAACAGGCAGCTGCATTATCTTAAATCTTACTTTTTAAGATTTCCCAGAAAGGTCAGAGACAAGGTAAAATACATAGTAATAGATATGTATAAGCCATATGAGTCTTTGATCAAGGAGTTATTTCCAAAGGCAAGGATAGTAACTGATAAGTTTCATGTAATCAATAATCTTGCAAGAGCCTTGAACAAAACCAGGATCAATCTGATGAATAGGGAGCCTCGGCTTTATAACAAGCTTAAACGATATTACAAACTTCTTCTGGCAGACAGATCTAAACTTGACGGTGTTCATTTTAGGAGATACAGATGTTTTAATAAATTTATGAGCCAGACAGGTATTGTAGATTATCTTTTGGAACAAGATGAAAAGTTAAAGAACACATATAACTTATATCAGCAGTTGTTGTCCGCCCTCAAAAGGAAAGATACATCAGCATTTAAAGGTATTATACATAGCGAACATAAAAATATATCCGGATACTTTAAAACATCCTTAAAAACCTGTCGCCAGTATGAGGAGTACATAATTAATTCTATGATGTGTAATTATACTAACGGAGTAATTGAAGGTATAAACAACAAGATAAAAGTGGTAAAAAGAATAGCCTTTGGTTATAGGAGCTTTTATCATTTCAGAAACAGAATTTTGATTATGTGTAAAATGGTTCATATAGAAAAACAGAGTGCATAATTGTATTAATAATCATACACTCTGTGAGTTTAGCTTTTTATGTCAAACTAGTCAAAACCACACCAGTTGACAAAGAGCCCATTTAATAACTGTGTGGCGAAAAGATGACATAAATCCGGAAAAATCCACCCAAAAATTTTACAAGCATTATTATAATGCAATTTACTTCGCCTGTCAAGGCATATGCCTTTTGTCCCGTTAAAGGCATATGATTTTATCGGCAAAATATATATTTTACATAAACAGCAGCAGGCTAACCGCCATAACACCCATTCCCGACACCAGTCCGTAAATAGAAAGGTGGTGCTCGCCGTACTCCCTTGCGGCAGGCAGCAGCTCGTCAAAGGAAATAAATACCATAATCCCCGCAACCGCCGCAAAAATCACTCCGAAAACTATGTCATTCATTATGGGCATAAGTATCAGCCAGCCTGCAAGGGCGCCCACAGGCTCCGCAAGACCCGACAGAAAGGAATAGCGGAACGCCTTTATCTTCGACCCTGTGGCATGGTAAATGGGTACCGACACCGCAATGCCCTCAGGTATATTGTGTATCGCAATGGCAGCCACAATGGGCACCGCAAGGGCAGGTTCCTGCAGCGCCGAAATGAAGGTGGCAAGACCTTCGGGAAAATTGTGCAGGGCAATGGCAAGGGCGGTAAAAAGTCCGAGACGCATAAGCCCCTTGTGTGCCTCCCCGTTTTCCTCCTCAACAAGCTTGACCTCGTGGGGATTTTCCTCGGAGGGAATGAGTTTGTCAATTACCGCAATAAGCAGAATGCCGCCGAAAAAGCCTGCCGCCGTTGCCCAGCCGCCGCCCTTTGCTCCCAGCTCCCCCGACAGAATGTCCCGTGCCTCCCCAAAGATTTCAATCATGGAAACATAGACCATAACCCCTGCGGAAAAGCCCAGACTCACCGACAGAAACTTTTTGCTTGTACGCTTTGCAACAAGGGCGATTAAGCTGCCTATGCCCGTGCTTAGTCCCGCTGTCAATGTCAGTAAAAACGCAATTAAAATGTTGTCCATCATCTTCCTCAGATTTTTATCAAAATTTAATTCCCTTTAGAATCTATAGGCTTTACCAAAAAACTATACATAATTGAAAAGTTCAAAAATAAATTTATCTGCGTTAAGAAAACTTTAGCAGATACAAAATTTATTTTCATATGTATCAATTATGTATAATATTTTGCTCAACAACCCTCTGCCTATGCAAATCCAACCATCAAAACACCGTCAAACCCTAATCCCAAAATATAAAAAGCAACGCAGTTAGTTTAGACTAATCATATATTAAAAATACAGGCGGAGTCTTACCCCGCCCGCATTAACTTAACCGATTATATTATTCCTCTTAAGTGAAGAGAGAATATTAAGCCTTATTATAAAGTCCTGCTTGTTTTTCTTGACCATAACGTCAAGGATAACCCCGATGGTAAAGGAAATAGCGGAAAGCACCGCACAAACAAGAGAGAAAATAAGGGTAGGGAACCTTGGTACCATATGGGTATCAAAGTACTCCATAAGCACGGGAGCAAAGGTCACCCCTGCAATCAGCAGGAAAATCAGTGCAATTATGCCAAAGAACATCATAGGTCTGTATTCCTTGAACATAACCGCAATGGTCTTAAGGACCTTAATACCGTCGCTGAAAGTATTAAGTTTGGAAACGCTGCCCTCGGGTCTGTCCCTGAAGTTAATGGGTATTTCCTTGATGTTAAACTTCTTGTCAAGGGCGTTGATAGTCATCTCTGTCTCTATCTCAAAGCCTCCGGATATAATAGGCATCATCTTGACAAAATCATAGCTGAAAGCCCTGTATCCGGTCATAATATCCTTAATGTCACTTTTAAAAAGGGAGTTGATAAGATCCCTTACAAGCTTGTTGCCAAAGCCGTGGAAACGACGCTTGTTTTCCTGAAAATATGTAGATGAGAGCCTGTCGCCGATAACCATATCGTAGCCCTCGTTAAGCACCAGATTCACCATTTCATGGGCGTGCTCCGCAGGATAGGTATCATCCCCGTCTATCATAATATAGCAGTCAGCGTCAATCTGACGGAACATACTGCGGACAACATTTCCCTTTCCCTGTCTGTACTCCTTGCGCACCACCACTCTTTCCCCAAGGGAAGAGGCAATTTCATAGGTGCGGTCGGTGGAGTTGTTGTCATAGACATAAATGGTAGCCTCAGGCAGGGCAGCCATAAAGTCCTCCGCCACCTTTTTAACAGTTTTTTCCTCATTGTAGCAGGGCACAAGCACCGCAATCTTTTTGTTGTTTTCCATAAAAAACCTCCGTTACAGCCAGAAAGTAATGGCTGAAGTAATAGCATAGTAGAAATTGGGATTGGCATAGTCAAGGTAATAATCCCCCGATACAAATACCAATGCCAAGTCAAATACCAATGACAAAGCTGAAAGCCCCGCAATGGTAAAGCCCACACGCTTATCTGTGTACTTTGTACACAGGGCAAGAGCCACAATAATGGCAGGCAGTATCAGCAGATAGGAGTAATCCGCATAGTACCTGTAAAGAATACCCGCCATTTCCGTATCCGCTGCAACCACAGCAGCTGCAAAGGCAAGGCAGCAGATAACAAAGGCAAGCAATCCCTTGCTTTTCAGTTCACTGCGGCAGTACTTTATCCCCGCAATAAGCCATATAACAGGCTGACAAGCAACCACACCTCCCAGCATCATTTCCGTAACAGTGGTACCCATATAGTAATTTGACAGGTTGACGCTTGTAATAAACGGAAACTTTGCATAGGTAACAGGCAGCTGAAAGAGATAGGCAAACAGACCAAGGGGCAATCTGCCCAAGTTAAAGCCTCTGCTTGTCATATCATTGGTAGTCAGGTTGTAATTGGCTCCGAAGTCAAGTACGGAGCCGAAACGTGCATAGTTGTACCACATTACCCCGGCGGCACAGACTATATAGGGCAGTACAAACGCCGCCGTATGCACAAGGGACTGCTTTGAAAACAACCTTCTTTCCTTAAATACGGTCTTGTAAAAGAGCGGTATTGCAAGGAAGGAGGCTATCAGAAACTGTGGTCTGCATCCGGAAACCGCCGCCATGCACAGAGAGCCGGCAAAAAGCTTGACCCCCTGCATAACCTTGGTGCGGCATTCAAAGGCGGATACCCAGAAGTAAAGCCCCGCCACACACAACGCCAGAGCCATGGAGATAGGCATAAAATACATATCAGGTCTGCGAACGGCAAATATCATTCCGCTTGATGCCGCAAACACCTGAGAAAGAATAAGATAATGCCCCAGACTTATATCCTTAAACCACTTTTTGACAACAGCACGAATAAGGAGAAAGGCGAAGATAACAAATATATAGTAGTTAAGCAGTACACCCGCCTGAGTGGGGAACTCCTCTCCCGTGGCAAGGCGATATGGCAGATAGTAGGTAAGCACCGGCAGGACGCCGAAATACACATAGTATTTGCCGTCATAATAAGCATGATCCCACTTATAGGTAGTGCCGTTCTGAGCCATTACCCTGTCACGCTCCGCCTTATCATATGGATTTTCCATATCAATAAGAGCCTGTGGAGGCTGGGCATAGTCCAGATACACGTGCCCGTTCATAAACGACTGGGCAAGATAGTCATACTGATGATGATGCTCAAAGCCCGGATTGTCAAAAACAGGGTTCGCAAGGGCAATAATGCTGCCCAATATCATATTGGCAAGCATAAGCACAATCACCAGCCATATCTGACCGTAGCTTTTATGATTGAAAGCAATTTCATATACCGGAGAACCGTATCTGAAAGCATAGATAAGGGATACTATGGCAAAAAGCGCCAGAATCCTTATGAGATTCGGAGAAAAAGGCACCTGCTTGTTAAGGACAACGCTGTCTATAATAAGGGTCTGATTGTCCACTCCGTTAAACTTAAGACGCAGGGTGTCACTTTCTCCCGCCGTATGGAGCCTTAAGTATTTGGTGCGTTCAACACCGTTTACAATATACCTTTCCGGCATCTCCTTGGGCTGTGCGTTTGCATAGTCCGTTATCGAAGGCACCACAGCAAGCCTTTCAAAATTGAGAGCAGTGCCCTTGTGGGGCTCAACAGGTTCATCACAGCGCTTGTCTCTTATGTTTATATAAACATTTTTGACCTCTGTGTTAAATCCCGTAAATTCAATGTACTTATCCCCGCCGGAAAGCACCGTAATTTCATTAACGCCGCTGTTTGTCACTCCCGAACCGCAGCTGTAGGCATTAAGCTCAACGCTTTCATACCCGATACCTTCAAAAAATCTCCAGTTAAAGACAAAAATTTCAGCCAAAAGAACCGCTATCAATATAATGATATAAGGCTTGTACCTCTTTAAAACCGTTCCTTCCTCCATTTTTCGTAAACCCTCCGAAAAAATTAATTTTTCTTAAATATCTTTATTAATTCTACATCATTTTATCCACCTTTGCAATAGTTATCTTACTTACTTTGCCGCATATATTAAATACAGGAGGTGCAGGTATGATTTGCTATCTTAAAATAGTGGGATTTATCATTTTTTTGCTGGGCGTGGGTATGCTTCTGGGGCTTGTGGTGCCTTGCAGTACCTTTTTACTCTCTGCGGTTCTGATAGGGATAGGGATTTTTATAATATTAAAATAAAAAGCTGCCCGGCACGTTAAACACATTTCTCTCCCTCCCATATTGCTTCCCTTTAGGGATTGGCTTAAAACAGGTACATTTACTCCTTATAAAACAAGTAGATAAATCCCTTCACTTGTGTTATAATCACACTGTATATTTTTGAAAGGTGATGAATTATATGAGTAAATGGAATCCTGACAAATATTTACAGTTTGAAAAACAGCGCACACAGCCCTCTATAGACCTTGCCATGCGCATTCAGAATACATGTCCCGAAAGCATTCCGGACCCGGGCTGCGGACCCGGCAACAGCACAGCGGTTTTGCATAAGGTTTTTCCGGGGTCACAGATAATCGGCATTGACAACTCTCCCGAAATGATTGAAAAAGCCCAGGCAAACTATCCCGACTATAACTTTGAAATCCGTTCGGCAGAGGATATTGAAGGTAAATACGATTTGATTTTTTCAAATGCCTGCCTGCAATGGATACCCGACCATGAAGATTTGCTGCCTAAACTTATGACTCACCTTAAAGAAGGGGGCATTTTGGCGGTACAGATTCCTTACAATAACGCAGAACCCCTTTTTCAAATAATTGCCGAAACCGTAAAAGAGCCGAAATGGGGCTTTGAAAATACCGTTGCCGAAACGGCTCGGACACTCTCCCCCGGAGAATATTACAATATCTTGTCGAAATGTTCCTCTTCTTTTGATGTCTGGGAAACACGCTACTATCATTCCATGCCGGACATTAACGCTATGCTGGAGTGGGTAAAGGGCAGCAGATTAAGACCCTATTTGGCTGCGTTAAACACCGAAAAACAGGAGGAATTTATCCAAACCCTGCTGCATAAAGCCGAAAAATCCTATTCACCTATGAATGACGGAACCATCTCCTTCGGCTTTAACAGACTGTTTTTTACGGCAAAGCTTTAATCCGTTTTCGGACAAGCAGTATTTTAATCTGAAGAACGCTTTTACACCGGATACGGATTTTATATAAAACATATCGAAATCCGTTGCAGATTTATCCCCAAAATCCGATTATCGCTACCCCAAAAACCGGCAGCCAACA
>CALWRD010000073.1 GCA_944383875.1 uncultured Clostridia bacterium
TGTGCAGTATTTTTCACCGGAACAGGCGAAGGGCGGTTTTGTAGATGCCAAGAGTGATATATACTCTTTGGGTATTATGATGTTTGAAATGATCACGGGCACACTTCCATTTGATGGAGAAACGCCTGTGGCATTAGCTATGAAGCATATCAAAGAACCTTTGCCGGATATATTAAAACTTAATCCAAACGCCTCGGAGAGCTTAATTAAGATAATAAATAAGGCAACTCAGAAGAGACCGTATGCAAGATATCAGTCGGCAAGTCAGCTTATTGCGGATCTTAAGGCGGCACTCAGCGATGACAGCGGAAAGTTTGTCAGCATTAAGGACGAGGAAGATGAGGGTAAAACTATAACTATGTCCGATGCTGAACTCCAAAAGATTAGGAACGGTGCTGAGGAACATGAGAAGAAGTCCGTACCGGTTATAGGGGAAAGCAGTGAAATATATAATGGTGTTGATAATGACTTTAATCCCCTTGATGACGGATATGATAAAGATAAGGAACGCAAGGTTGTTATAGCAGCTGTTGTAACTGCTTTGGTGCTTATAGCAGTTATGACCGTTGTGGGAGTTTTTGTTATTAACGAAATTAATAATCCGACTGTAAAAGTACCGCAGTTTGTGGGTATGACGGTAGAAGAGGCCGAAGACCTTGCGGAGGACAGAGGAGTTAATCTCAATGAAGAAACAGCGTATAATGAAGAGGTGGAAGAAGGCGTAATCATTTCTCAGGACATTGAGGAAGATACAAAAATACCTCGTGATGACAAAGTTACTATAGTAATAAGCTTAGGAAGTGAAATGGTAGAAGTACCACCACTTAAAGACTTGAGTGAAGATGATGCCGAAAAGGCTTTGGAACAGAGTGGACTTGGATTGGGCGAAACCATTTATGAACCAAGTGACACTGTAATTGTCGGAGCTGTTATTAAGCAGAGTATTGATGATGGCACGGAGGTAGAGCCGGGTACAGTGGTTGATATATATGTCAGCACAGGTCCTGAAGCAGGTACGGTAGTTGTTCCCGATGTGTTGAATATGGAGAAAGATAAGGCTGTAGAACTGCTTGAACAGGAGGATCTTGAGGCAAAAATAATTGAAGACTTCAGTGATTCCTACGATGAGGGCAGAGTATCAGGACAAGGCGTCAAGGCAGGATCTACAGTGCCTAAAGGATATATTATTACCATTACTGTAAGTAAGGGAAGCGACCCAAATGCGGTAACAGAGGCACCCACAGAGGAGCCTACACAACAGGTTGCAACTGTTGCGCCTACTATTCCCAAAAAGGCGGTAAGCATACCTATGCTTCCTAATTTTGACAGCTTGGGACTGAGTGAGACTCAAACAGATGATCCTGCTATTGCGGTAAAGGTGATAGCGAATACTGCTGATGGCTCAAGGACAGTAGTTGAAGGTTCCTACAATATATCTGAATTTCCATTTACGGTAAATGATCAGATAGATAAGGATACCACCTATGAAATTTATTATAATGACACATTGGTTAATACAGTGAGCGAGAGTTATTGAGTATGATAAAGGGTAGAATAATTAAAGGTGTCGGAGGACTTTATACCGTAGCCGTCGGTACTGAATTGTATGAGTGCAGTGCAAGGGGTAAGCTTCGCAGGATGAAGCTTACTCCTACGGTGGGAGATTATGTCGAAATAATCGTTAGTGATGAAAGCCTAAAAAAGGGCAGCATTGAAAATATATGTGACAGAAAAAATATACTTCTGAGACCACGTGTTGCCAATGTTGACTGTGCGGTTATTCAGTTTGCCGCATCAAACCCGGAAATTAATTTTGACCTTTTGGACAGGTTTTTGATTCTTGCGCATACACAGGCTGTCGAAAAAATCATTATTTGCATAAATAAGTGCGATTTACTTTCAGACAGTGTAAAAGAATATATAAACAGGATATATTCACCCATGTATGAACTTGCGTATACCTCAGCAACGGGGGGGCTTGGTATTGAAGAATTAAGGGAAAAAATTTTGGGGCATATTACAGTGTTTGCAGGTCCTTCCGGAGTTGGTAAGTCCAGTGTGATAAATTCTCTTATTCCGAATATGGAGAGGAAAACAGGTGAAATAAGCCGCAAGATAAAAAGGGGTAAGCACACTACGAGAGAAGTAGAGCTTTTGGAGTATAACGAGAATACATTTATTGTTGATTCTCCGGGATTTACATCCTTAAATCTTGACTTTTTAAAGCATGAGGATTTAAAAAAATATTTTAAAGAGTTTGCTCCGTATCTGGATAATTGCTATTTTAATGATTGCAGTCATATTTCAGAGCCTGACTGCGGACTTAAAGCCCATGTTGGCAAGGAAATTTCAATTGAAAGATATGACAGATTTGTTCAGATGTATAATGAACTTAAGCAAAGGAGATAATTGTATTATGGCTAAATTAGCTCCATCTCTTCTTTCAGCGGATTTTACAAAACTGGGAGAGCAGATAGATGTTTTAAAGGATAAGGGTGTCTCTTATCTGCATTTTGATGTAATGGACGGTATATTTGTACCAAATATTTCTATTGGTATTCCGGTACTGCAAAGCATAAGAGCTTATACCGATATGATTTTGGATGTTCATCTTATGATTACTGAACCTGAAAGATATATTGATGCTTTTGCATCTGCGGGGGCAGATATAATCAATATTCATTACGAGGCTACCCAAAAGCATACTGAAATATTTGAAAGAATAAGGCAGCTTGGTAAAACGCCTGCTGTTACCATTAAGCCGAAAACGGATTGGCACGATATACTGCCTTTGCTCAAATATGTGGATATGGTACTTGTTATGAGTGTAGAACCCGGCTTTGGCGGTCAGAGCTTTATACCAAGCTCACTTGACACTGTCAAGGCTCTGGCGGAATACAGACGAAGTGAAAAACTTAATTTTGATATAGAAATTGATGGCGGTATTAATTTGAATAATGCAGCGGAAGTTATATCCGCAGGTGTTGATATTGTTGTGGCAGGCTCATCCGTTTTTTGCAAAGGTGATTTGGCAGAACAGACAGATAAGTTTATGGGTATTGTTGAAAAGAGGTAGGCTATGCGTGCGGTTATTGTAAGCGGAGGAAAGTTGGAAGACATAGATCTTATCAATCGCTGTATGAGTGAGGGCAGTAAGCTTATCGCCTGTGACAGCGGACTTAACTACATATATCGGGCAAAGCTTAAGCCTGACATTATTTTAGGCGATTTTGACTCCGTTGACGATGAGGTTTTGGATTATTATAAAAAGTCCGGCAGCGAAATCATTACATATCCCGTGAAAAAGGACAGCACAGATACCGAACTGGGGATCTTTGCGGCGGAAAAAATGGGTGCAGATGATATTATCATCCTTGCAGCAAGCGGCACAAGGCTGGATCATACCATTGCCAATATTCAGATGCTTTTACCGCTTCTTAAAAAAGGCACAAGAGCCAGACTTATAGATGAGCATAATATAGTTGAGCTTGTTAATGACAAGCTTGCTATTAATAATAAAAAAGGCAGTTATATATCATTTCTGCCGCTTACAGAGCGTGTATGCGGCATTTGCTCAAAGGGACTTGAATATCCGTTAAATAATACGGACATTGAGGTAGGTACCTCACTTACCGTGAGCAATGTTGTTACATCAGAAAGCGCTTATGTGAGCGTTAAAAGCGGGGTACTGATAAGCATAATTGCAAGGGATTAAAAAGGAGGAATTTATATGATACTTGATATGTTTAATTTGAAAGGAAAAGTTGCTGTAGTGACAGGTGCCAATACGGGGCTTGGACAGGGTATGTGTGTAGCGCTTGCTCAGGCGGGTGCAAAGGTTGCAGGTGTGGCAAGACGCAGCTGCGCTGAAACAGCTAAATTGGTTGAAGCAAACGGTGGGGAATTTCTTGAGGTAATAGCTGATTTATCATCTGTTGAACCTGTGGAGCGTATTTTAAATGAGACGGTTGACAAGTTTGGTAGGGCAGATATCCTCGTAAACAATGCCGGTATTATAATCAGAGAAGATGCTATTGATTACCGTGAAGAGGATTGGGATAAGGTAATAATGACCAATCAGAAAGTTGTGTTTTTCCTTTGTCAAGCCTTTGCAAGGCAGTACATAAAGCAAGGTGAAGGCGGTAAGATAGTGAATGTTGCATCAATGCTTTCCTATCAGGGGGGTATACGTGTACCTGCCTATACCGCAAGTAAGTCGGCTATCCTTGGACTTACCAGAGCACTTGCAAATGAGTGGGCAAAGTATAATATCAATGTCAACGCCATTGCTCCGGGATATATGGCTACCAACAATACACAGCAACTTAGAAGTGATGAGCAGCGTTCCGGAGAAATCCTTGAAAGAATACCTGCCAGCAGGTGGGGCACGCCTGAGGATATGATGGGTGCAGTTGTATTTTTAAGCTCGGCTGCGGCAGAATATGTCAATGGTTTTACGATTGCTGTTGACGGCGGCTGGCTTGCAAGATAATAAATTTCACGGTGTGGCAGATATTCCACACCGTTTTTTTGTATCGGATAATTTTTTCTTGGATAAAATATATGTAGGGTGCGGCAAGCAATAATACCGCACCTTTTAGGCTTACTTACCTGCCATTTCCTGTTCCTGTCTTTCGATCATCTTTTTTACCATATATCCCCCGACGGAACCGTTCTGATAGGATGTTAAATCACCGTTATACCCCTGCTTTAACGGCACACCTATTTCACTTGCTACCTCATACTTGAAACGGTCAAGAGCTGCTTTAGCCTCGGGAACCGCTTTTCTGTTATTAGATGACATATACAATCCCTCCTCTTTTTGTGTGACGTCTTTGTCACGATAATATTATATGTCGTAATAAGCTAAATAAGCGTGGAAATTAAAAGAATTTTTTGAAAATTGCACTAAAATACAGCTTTTAAGAACAACCAAAATATTGCAATTTTCACTTTAATCACTTCCGCTTATGTGATATAATAAATATGTATGCGAAAATAAAGCTGGAATATGGCTTATAATAAACTAAAACATTTAAGGAGAATGTTATGGAATTAAAGGTTACGACAAAAACTAATCAATATCCGATTATTATCGAAAATAATTTTGACGGATTATTATCTGCATTTGAAAACACCGGGCTTATCGGCAGAAAACTTTGCATAGTTTCCGATTCAAATGTGGCACCTCTTTATCTTGATAAAATTACTGATATGTTTAAAGGCAGTTTTATAAAAGTGGTTAACTATATTATTCCTGCAGGTGAGACTAATAAAAATCTTGACACAATCAGAGATATGTATGGCTTTTTTGTACAGGAACAGCTTGACAGGAGATCTGTACTTGTTGCTTTAGGAGGCGGAGTGGTAGGCGACATTACAGGATTTGCGGCTGCTACATATGTCAGAGGTATTCCTTTTGTACAAGTCCCCACTACATTGCTTGCTCAGGTAGACAGCAGCGTTGGCGGCAAGACCGGTGTTGATTTTAACGGACATAAAAATATGGTGGGAGCTTTTTATCAGCCTCATTTTGTCTATATTAATACATCTGTGCTTGAAACACTTCCGAAACGTGAGTTTGCGGCAGGCATGGCAGAAGCTGTTAAATATGGATATATAATTGACAAGTCATATCTTAAATATATTGCAGATAACAGTGAGGCAATTAAAGCACTTGAACACAGTGCAATGGCAGAGGTTGTTTACGGCAGCTGCAAGTGCAAAGCATTTGTTGTAGACAGGGATGAAAAGGAAACAGGGCTTAGAGAAATCTTAAACTTTGGACATACCTTTGGACATGCCGTTGAAACTTTATCTGGATTTAAACTGATACACGGTGAGTGTGTTGCAATAGGTATGATGGCAGGACTTTATTTCTCTATGAAACGAGGTAATATTACTGCAGAAGAGCTTGCTTCGGCGGAGGAATTGCTTAAATATTTTGACCTTCCCGTAAGGGTTGAAGGTTTGAATGTTGAGGATATATTTAAACAAATGTTTTATGACAAAAAAACTAAGGATGGCAAACTTAACATTGTTATATTAAATGAAGTGGGAAATGCCTATACTGAAAAAAATGCCTCAGATGATGAGGTTATCGCAGCCATTAAATATATTGTTGAATAAGGAGATACAGCGGTGCTTAATATATTGATTTTTGTTTTGCTGGTGGCAGTGGATCAGATCACAAAATTTTTTGCGGTAGATCGGCTCAAGGAGCTAGTGTCAGTAAGAATAATCGAAGGTTTTTTCAGCCTTACTTATGTTGAAAATCGTGGAGCTGCCTTTGGTATGCTTCAGGGTGGCAAATGGATATTTTTAGCTATAACGGCAGTAGTTCTTGTACTCATAATTATCTATTATGCAAAGCATAAAAGGACAAAGGAAAATCTCTGGCTTAGAATTGCCTTGACTATGGTTGCGGCAGGTGCCGTAGGCAATGCGGCTGATCGTTTGATAAGAGGCTTTGTTGTGGATTTCTTTGACTTTAATATTTTTGGATATGATTTTCCTGTGTTTAATTTTGCAGACATCCTTGTTGTAGTTGGAACAATTCTGCTTGCCGGAGGTATTATTTTCATGGATGATAAGCAAAAAGGCGGAGAGGAAGAATAGTATGGACATATTCAGAGCCGAAACCGAAGATATAGGCAAAAGAATAGATGTATATTTAAGTGATATGCTTGAGGAGGTTTCTCGCAGCTCCTTGCAAAAGCTGATAGAAAAGGGCGAGATACTTATAAACGGTAATACCGTAGGTAAAAACTACAAGCTCCGTGATAAAGATGAAATTACGGTTAATATACCTGAGCCGGAAAGTATAGATATTAAACCGGAAAATATTCCTCTGGATATTTTATATGAGGATAATGATCTGATTGTTATCAATAAGCCGCAGGATATGGTTGTGCATCCTGCCCCGGGACATTACAGCGGTACTTTGGTAAATGCGCTCATGTATCATTGCGGAGATAATCTTTCAGGAATAAACGGTGTATTACGACCCGGCATTGTGCATAGGATCGACAAGGATACTTCAGGGGTGCTTGTGGCTGCCAAAAGTGAAGCGGCACACAGAGGATTGACATCTCAGCTTTCCGAACATTCCATGAAACGAATATACAATGCCATAGTTTATAACAGTTTTAAAGAAGATAACGGAACTGTAGATAAAATGATAGGCAGAAATCCGAATGACAGAAAAAAAATGGCGGTAGTGCGGCAGGGAGGAAGAAATGCTGTGACGCATTATCATGTGTTGCAAAGATTGGGTAAGTTCGCCCTGCTGGAGCTTAGACTTGAAACAGGCAGGACTCATCAGATAAGAGTGCATATGGCGTCTATAGGTCACCCTCTGTTAGGTGATACTGTTTACGGACCGGCAAAACAGCCGTACAATTTAAAGGGACAGGTTTTGCATGCAAAGGTGTTGGGTTTTATTCATCCCGTAACGGGAGGGTATATGGAGTTTGAAACCGAGTTGCCGGACTATTTTAAAGCTTTGATCATTAAACTTGGAGGTAGTTTGTAATTATGTTTAGGAGGAAGGATTTTATTGGGTTGGCTGATTTATCTAAGGACGAGATACTTAATATCCTTGAAACAGCCGAAACCATGAAGTATGTGTTAAGCCAAAACAATAAGAAAGTGCCATATCTCAACGGTAAGTCCGTAATTATGCTGTTTTATGAACACAGTATAAGGGCAAAACTTTCTTACGAATTGGCGGCACAGTATTTAAGTGCAAATATTGTTGAAATTACTGTAAATGACGGTGATGAAAGACATTCAAATATAAACGATATGGGTCGAACCATTGATCAAATGGGTGGAGATTTTATTGTATGCAGACATCCCATGTCGGGAAGCGCAAAGTTCCTTGCAGAAAGGGTTAAGGCAAGTGTTTTGAATGCAGGAGACGGCATAAATGAGGATCCCAGTCAGGCGTTATTGGACTTAATGACAATCAAGGATGTTAAAGGACATTTTGATGGGCTTAATGTAGTCATTGTGGGTGACGTTGCGGGATCACGTGTCGCAAGGAGTAATATATGGGGACTTAGCACGCTTGGAGCTAAGGTATGTGTGGCAGGACCTCCCACTATGATACCTGTTGATATTGACAAATTTGGCGTCAAAGTATTTTATGATATACGTGAGGCATTACAGGAAGCAGATGTTATAATGAGCCTCAGACTTCAAAAAGAGAGTGAGTATGGCAGTAAGCTTCCTTCATTTAATGAATACAGAAACTATTTTAAGCTTGATGCCTCTGTTATGAGCTATGCCAAAGATGATGCTGTTATTATGCATCCCGGCAGTCCCGATACAAGGGTTGAGATATCTGCTGAACTTGTTGAAAGCAAACGGTGTATTCTTGATGACCAGATTACAAACGGTGTTGCAATAAGAATGGCATTACTTTATCTTCTGTCTATGGGAAGGGGGATTTAAGTTGGAGATGCTTATTAAAAATGCTCATATTGTTTCTGAATTTTATGATTTGGAAAAACTCTATGATGTTTACATATATGACGGAATAATAAAAGAAATCGGACAAAATCTTTCCTATAACTGTGAAAAAATGAATGCCGATGGCAATCTTCTTATGCCTGGACTTATAGATATATCGTGTAAAATCTGTGAAAGCGGTTATGAAAATAAGGATAATGTAATAAGAGTAAGTGAGAGTGCTGCGGCAGGTGGTTTTACTACTCTTACCACATCCCCAAATACCTTACCTATAATTGATAACAAGTCTGTTGTTGAATATGTATATGCTAAGGCGGCTGCGGGATCTATTATCAATATGTACCTTTTCGGCAGTATGACAAAGGGCTGTGAGGGTGTAGAAATAGCGGAAATCGGAGAAATGATTGACAAAGGTGTGATAGCCATAGCCGATGGCGGTGCAAGTATACAAAATTCGGATACACTGAAAAATATTATGCTTTATATTAAAATGTTCGATGTACCGCTTATTATGCAATGTATGGATAAGGATCTGGCGGGCGACGGTATGGTAAACAGCGGTTATATGTCCACAAAATTGGGACTAAAGGGAAATCCCATTGAGGCAGAGGAAATAATGGTTTCACGCAATCTTATCCTTGCAAAACATTTATGTTGTAAAATGCATCTTACCAATATAACGGGAGCAAAAAGTGTTCACCTTATTCGTGATGCTAAGGAAGATACAGAAATAATTACGGCAGGTACATGTCCACATTACTTTACCCTTACGGAAAACGAGGTTGACAATTTCAATACCTTTGCAAAAGTAAATCCTCCTCTTAGAACACAGGAAGATGTTGACGGAATTATAGAAGGTCTCAGAGACGGAACTATTGATATTATCAGTTCGGGACATATGCCCGCACCTTTTGACAGAAAAAATACTGAGTTTGAAAAGGCTGCTTATGGTATAAGATCTTTGGAAACATCTCTTATGGTAAGCTATACTGCTCTTGTTAAGAGTGGGGTGATCAGTGTACTTGAATTGGCTGATAAAATGGCTAAAAATCCGGCAAAAATTCTGGGTTTACGCACAAAGGGTATTATCAAAGAAGGTATGGATGCTGATTTAGTAGTTGTAGATGTAAATAATGAGTATGTAGTAGACTCTTCATTCTTTGCTTCTAAGGCTAAGTATTCCCCTTATGACGGTCATAAGTTTTACGGTAAGCCTATATGCACTATTTGCGGCGGAAAAATTGTAGGTAAATATTCATAAGAAAACCAGCTGAGTAAGCCTGTTAAGTGTTGCAAAACCTTTGACAGGCTTTCATAATGCAGGGAGAATGTAAACCATATGGCAATTGTAGGTTGACAATAAACGATTGGTCTGATATAATTCGAAATAGATTGTAAACCCACAAAAATTAAATTGGTTTACATTAAGCTGCCGAAAGGAGCTTTATTTTAAACGGAGGATAAAATTATGAATAAAAATTTACCTGTAAAGATGATGACTGCCTGTGCCATTATGGCAGCAATAATGTGCGTAGTTGGTCCGCTTAGTATACCCATTGGACCTATACCTTTATCACTTATCAATTTAGCTATCTATTTTTCTGTATATATTTTGGGTACAAGAGGTGCATTTTGGAGTTACTTGGTTTATGTTATACTCGGTAGTTTCGGATTGCCTGTATTCAGTGGTTTTTCAGGTGGACTGGCAAAGCTTATGGGTCCCACCGGAGGTTTTATAATAGGATTTTTTATTACCATAATAACTTGCGGTATTTTATTTAAACTGTGTGGCAGTAATCGAATCATATGTATCATAGTAATGATTGTTACTACAGCAATTTCTTACGCTTTTGGTGTAATCTGGTTTATTATTTTAATGGATTGTGAGTTGAGGTATGCTCTTACGGTATGTGTTATTCCTTTTATACCGGGTGATTTGGCAAAAATTATAATTGCAGCTTTTATAGCTCCCCAAATAAGCCGTCGCATAAAAGTGAATATTTGACTCACTACATAGTTTAGTCACATCTTTCTGTGGAAAATAGGAATGATATAAAGGCGTTTAATACAGTCGATTTCATTTTGTCGTGCTTTTATGTACCAAATATCTGTTTAGTATGACAGAAGCATTGGTAGTCAAATAAAATTTGTAAGTGAATAGGATGCACCTGTGGCAGTAAGGGCATCCTCACCTACAAATACTGAACATTAAATTTTAATATTATCTGTTTAAAAGTAATATAAGTATTAATATGAAAATAGTTTCATTTTGCATATGGTGAGGAAGGCTTTGTGTATTTGCGCCCATACAGCCTTCGTCAACTTCGTATATACCGTCAGAATGTATCGCACTGTCTTCAAGCTGTGCAGCACTTACAATACCCGTTTCTCCTATTTTTAGGTCGTTTATCAGTCTGTAATAGTTAAAGGCGTCAATTAATCTGTCAATTATATCACTGTTTGATATGAAGGGCTTAAATGCATTCAACAGATTGATTTCTTTGGTGGGATGATTTGTGCAATATTGTTTATGTGATGCCAATGCAACGTTTATAGGAGAAAGATATTTTGCGGTAAAGTGTTTTGAGAGTAGTTCTATTGCCTCTCTTATATCGTTTTTTGCGTTATCCGGAGAAGAAAGTTTTTGTGTTATTTCATATATTTTATTTATTTCTGACATAAACTGCCTCCTGTGATAATAATGCTGAAACGTTTAGTAAGCCCCATCCCTCTTTGTTAGGAGGATATCCGAGAGAGTGACAGGATAGCTTTAACATATATTTGATATCATCGGGTGTTAAGTTAGGATACTTTTCAAGCAGGTCTGCAACAGCACCTGAAACCATTGGCGTTGACATGGAGGTACCGCTTAATGCTCTATAGTTTTGTCCGGATTGATTTTCTCCACCATTGCAGGACACTATATCGCTGCCCGGTGCGACTAAGTCGGGTTTTATTATACAGTCCAGTGTTGGTCCTCTGCCCGAGTAGTTTTTTAAAGAAGTACCTCGTATACTGGTTTCGTTGTCATCATCACTGGAGCCTACGGTGATTATTTTTTTGCTTATGCCGGGAGAAGATATACTGCATGGGGCGGGACCATTGTTGCCTGCCGCAGTTACCACAATGATGCCCATATCCCACAATGCTTCGGCAGCCCTTACCAGAGGATCATCGGTTCCGTTGGATACAGTGCCGATGGACAGGTTTACTATATCTATATGATACCTGTTTTTATTATCATATATCCATTGTATTCCTGCAAGGATGTCGGCAGCGTTCCCCTTTCCCTCTTCATTTAATGTTTTTAACGCAATTATATTGGCAGATGGAGCAATACCACGGTATCTGCCTCCAGATAATATTCCGTTGCCGCAGGCTATGCCTGTAACGTGTGTGCCATGTCCGTTATCATCATATGGATCTTTCCTGCCGTTTATGAAATCTTTAAAAGCCTTAATTCTTCCCTCAAAGTCCTTGTTTGGACTTATGCCGGTATCAAGAAATGCTATAGTTGTATTTTTTCCCGTATAAGAGTTATCCTCTGCATTTATTGTGCTGCGTGCTCTGTCCATTTGTGCCGTTATGTGCGGCAGTCTGTGCACAGCCTTAATCTCACTTAATTTACTTAGTTCATTAAGATTTTCTTCGTCAATTTCTACGGCAACACAGCCGATTAAAGGAAGGTTGTACTTAACCTTACATAAATCGGTGGGTAATTTGCTGCCATTACATTCTATGATTAATTCCAACCTGCCATTCATTAATTTTTGCCTCTTAGCTTCAACTTTTTAATTTATCATATTCTGTTTTTTGTCCGATTGTTATTGAAAAATTATGGATATTTAGGTATAATAATGTTTAAATTGAATAAAATCTTTGAATTAATGGTGATTTAATGGAGAGTATAGCTGAGCTTAAGCAAAGACTTTTACAGCTTTCGTATGATGAATTGCCGGGAGCTTTGGAAGAGCTGGGTGGTGATACAAGAATAGGTGTATGTCGGCTTAAGGAACATTTTGAAAAAAAATATAATTCATATATAGATGAGATAAAAAGGCTTTATGAAATATCTCAGTATGAAAATGCCTGCTATGATAACGGTATGAAATACGTTGCGGGTATTGATGAGGTAGGAAGAGGTCCTCTTGCCGGTCCTGTAGTGACTGCTGCTGTTATTTTGCCGAAGGATTGTCTTATTATAGGAGTAAATGACAGCAAAAAGCTTTCTCCTGCAAAAAGAGAAGAACTTTATGATATAATTATGGATAAAGCTGCTTCCGTCAGTCTGGCAATGGAAAATAATGAAGTAATAGACGAAATTAATATTTTGCAGGCAACTTATAGCGCAATGCGCAAGTCGGTTGCAGGACTTTCGGTTAAACCTGATATGCTTCTTGTGGATGCGGTTACAATACCCGGTATTGATATACCGCAAACCCCTATAATAAAAGGAGACGCTAAAAGCATATCTATAGGTGCTGCCAGCATAATTGCTAAGGTTACACGTGACAGGCTGATGAAAAGAATGAGCCAAGATTATCCTCAATATGATTTTGAAAACAATATGGGATATGGTACAAAAAAGCATATTGAAGCAATAAAGCGGTATGGATTATGTAAAATACACAGACGCAGTTTTACAAGAGGTATTGTTAATGAATAACAGGGAAATCGGCAGTAAGGCCGAAGATCGTGCTGTCAGATACTTAATGCTTAGACTCTATAAAATAGTTGAGCGTAACTATGCTGCCCGTACCGGTGAAATTGATATTATAGCAAAAAAAGATAATACATACGTCTTTGTTGAAGTTAAGTACAGATCGGATATATCAAAAGGTTATCCGGCAGAGGCTGTTACCGAATTAAAAAAGAAAAAGATACGACGTACAGCAGAACATTACCTTGTGTCGAAACATATTAATATTGATAATACGGACATCAGGTTTGATGTAATTGAAATATTAGGAAGGAAAATAAAGCACATCAAGGCTGCTTTCTAACGAAATATGATATTAAATGAAAATAATGGTATAAAGTACTTTACATTTGAAAAAATGAATAATATAAAACACTGCTTTTCTACAAGAGTAGGCGGTGTTTCGGAAGGCTGCTGCAAAAGTCTTAATCTTGCTTTCAGACAAGACAGCAGGGAAAATGTCATTGAAAATTACAGACGCATATGTTCGGTAATCGGTGTCGATTACAAAAATACATTTTGGACAAGACAAGTGCATACTGACAGGATAGTAAGGGCGTATGAGCCTGACAGAGGAAAAGGATTGTTTTATGACAGGCAGGATGAAGGCTATGATGCTTTAATCACCAATGCCAAAGATGTTGTGCTCACAGGATTTTCAGCTGACTGTGTGTTGATTTTCTTTTATGATCCTGTAAATGAGGCGGTAGGAATAGCCCACAGCGGATGGAGGGGTACAGTGCTTAAAATAGGTGCAAAGACTGTTGAAGCTATGGGCAGGGAGTTTGGCACCTTGCCACGGGACTTGATTTGCGGTATTGCGCCGGCTATAGGAAAGTGTTGTTTTCAGGTAGATAAGCCCGTTGCGGATGAATTCCATGCAAATATTGCCAACTGTGGTGAATTTATCGGTAAAGATGATATTTGTGAAGGCAAATATTATATTGACCTTCATTCAATTAATGAAATGATACTGCTTAATGCGGGCGTCAAAAAAGAAAATATTGAAAACAGCCGTATTTGTACAAAGTGTAACAGTGATTTATTTTTTTCTCACCGCCTGATGGGCAACGAAAGAGGCTCAATGGCAGGTATGATCAGCCTATGAGAGGTGTTAAGGTTGGATAATGTAATAATTAAAGTTGAGCCGAACAGCATAGCCGAGGAAATGGGCATTGAACCGGGAGATATTCTTGTTGATATAAACAACAAAACCATACGGGATGTGTTTGATTATCGGTATCTGATACAGGATGAATATATTGAGGTGGGTATACGAAAGCCAAATGGTGATGAATGGCTCCTTGAAATAGATAAAGATGAATATGAGGACTTGGGCATTGTTTTTGAGCGTGGTCTTATGGATCGGGCACACAGCTGCAAAAACAAGTGTATTTTTTGCTTTATTGACCAGCTTCCTAAGGGTATGCGGAAAAGTCTGTATTTTAAGGATGACGATTCAAGGCTATCTTTTCTGCACGGAAATTATATTACACTTACCAATATGAGTGACGAGGATTTGGATAGAGTAATTTTTTATCATCTCTCTCCGATTAATATTTCTGTGCAGGTTACCGATCCGGAAAAAAGGGTGTTTATGCTTAAAAACCCCAATGCAGTTAATCTAATGTCAAGGATTAAAAAACTTGCGGAACATAAAATTGAAATGAATTTTCAAATCGTGTTATGCAGAGATATTAATGACGGTGAATGGTTGGATCGCAGCATTGAGGAATTAAGTCGGTTTATTGATCCCGCAAGGTGTATGTCAATAGTGCCCTTTGGAATGACTAAATTCAGGGATGGCTTATATCCTATTAAGCCATATGACAGGGATAGTGCAAGGCAGGTTATAAAACAGGTGGAAGCTTGGCAGGAACGTCTGCTTAAGGAAAAGGGAACCCGTTTTGCCTTCTTGGGTGATGAGTTTTACCTTATGGCAGGACTGCCTTTGCCTAATGATGAAGCATATGAGGGTTATCCGCAGCTTGAAAACGGTGTTGGTATGATCACTCTTATGAAAACAGAATTTTATAATGTTTTTTCAGGAATTATGTCGGATAACAGGAAAAGAAACATTACCATTGCCACGGGAAAAGCTTCTTTTGACTTTATTTCTTCTCTCGCCTGTGATATAATGGAAAAAATGGGTGATACGTGTATTAATGTTATCGCCATTGAAAATAATTTTTTTGGCACTACAATTACCGTAAGCGGACTTATGACAGGTTCTGATATAATATCTCAGCTTAAAGACAAACAGTTGGGAAAGTATTTGCTTATTCCGGAAAATGCTCTTAGAGACGATGTAAAAACATTGTTTTTGGATGATGTGGATATTGCCGATGTTGAAAGGGAACTTGGTGTCAAGGTTGTTGTTGCGCCGTCAAACGGTGCTGAGTTTTTGCAGCAGATAATAGATTTGGAGGACTAATTTTATGTCAAAACCGATAGTTGCGATTGTAGGCAGACCTAACGTAGGAAAGTCTACACTGTTTAACCGCATAGCAGGGGAACGCATTTCCATAGTGGAAAATACCCCAGGTGTTACCCGTGACAGAATTTATGCTGAGGCAGAGTGGCTTGATTATCATTTTACTCTCATTGATACAGGCGGTTTGGAGCCGGAGAGTGATGATTTGATTTTAAAGTCGATGTACAGCCAGGCGGAGCTTGCCATTGAGGCGGCAGATGTTATATTATTTGTTACCGATGTCAGGACGGGTGTAACGGATACGGATATGCAGGTTGCCAATATTCTCAGAAAAGCTAATAAGCCTGTTGTGCTTGCTGTTAATAAAATGGATGACTTGGCTAAATACAGTATGGATGTTTATGAGTTCTATTCCCTTGGTCTGGGTGATCCTATGGGAGTTTCGGCGGGTCAAATGATAGGTTTGGGAGACTTGCTTGATGAAGTTGTTAAACACTTTCCGGAGGACAGCGATACAGGGGAGGAGGATGATACAATTAAGGTTGCAATAATAGGCAAACCAAATGTCGGAAAGTCCTCTTTGATTAACCGTATACTGGGGGAAGAAAGGGTTATAGTCAGCAATATTGCAGGTACTACGAGAGATGCGGTTGATACGCCATATCAATATGAGGGACAGAAATATGTCTTTATAGATACTGCAGGTATGCGCAGACAGGCAAAGATTAAGGAAAATATTGAAAAATATTCGGTTATACGTGCCGTTGCCGCAGTTGAAAGGGCTGATGTTGTTATTGTTATGATAAATGCGGAGGAAGGTATAACTGATCAGGACACTAAAATAGCAGGTATTGCCCACGAAGCAGGTAAAGGTGTTATTATTGCAGTTAATAAATGGGATGCCATTGAAAAAGATAATCACACTATGAATAAGTTTGTCAAGGATATAGATGCTGAGCTTAAGTATATGCCTTATGCACCAAAGATATTTATATCTGCACTTACAGGTCAACGTGTAACAAATCTTTTTAGACTTATAAAAACAGTGCACGAAAACAACTGTATGCGTGTTTCAACAGGTGTACTCAATGATGTCCTTATTGAAGCTATGGCGATGAATCAGCCTCCTGCCGAAAAGGGCAGACAGCTGAAAATATACTATATAACACAGGTTTCGGTTAAGCCGCCTACGTTTGTTCTTTTTGTTAATGATGTGGAGCTGCTGCACTTCTCATATAAGCGATATATTGAAAATCAGCTCAGAGAGGCGTTTGGCTTTTCGGGAACCCCTATACATTTTATAGCAAGAAACAGAAAGGAATAGGCTAATGTTATTGCTTAATAAGGTTATTTGTCTTTTAATAGGATATGCTTTCGGCTGTATACAGTCAGCTTTTATCGTAGGCGAACTTTTTGGTAAAATTGACATCAGAAACTATGGCAGTGGTAATGCAGGCTTTACAAATACTGCAAGAGTACTTGGTGCCAAGGCGGGTATAACTGTATTTTTGCTTGATCTTTTAAAGCTTATAGTTTCATACACTGTATGTTCGCTTATATTTGACGGAAATGGAAGTTTTATTTCCGGCTTATCTCTTTTACCCGGAATATACGGAGGTATAGGTACGGTCTTGGGACACAATTTTCCTTTCTATCTTAAATTTAAAGGTGGAAAAGGTATTGCCTGTACGCTTGGTCTTATGCTTTGTGTTGACTGGAAGGTTGCCTTGATTACATATGCAATAGGATTTATTGTGTTTTTAGCAAAGAAGTATATTTCTCTTGCATCCCTTACAATGGCACTTTTGTATCCACTGCTTATGATTGTGTTCGGCTTTGATACGGAGCCAATTATACTTATGTTTATACTTTGTATACTTGCTTATGTTAAGCATAAGTCAAATATTGAAAGATTGATCAACGGAACGGAAAATAAATTCCGCTTCGGTAAAAAAAGTGAAACCATTAAGGAGTGATAAAATGAAAACAGTTGCCGTTATAGGATCAGGCAGCTGGGGTACGGCTCTT
>CALWRD010000074.1 GCA_944383875.1 uncultured Clostridia bacterium
TGCGGGGTTACATAATCCCTGTGGCAAAATTAGGTTGTAGTGTTACAAAAATGCTTGACCACAACATAGTGATTTAGAATATGGTTTGCTATTTATGTTTGATATTATAAATTAATAGATAAAAGTAGTTGGCTGTGATGAAACTGGAATGACTGAAAAAATGTATGCAATTCTAATATATGCATCATTAAAATGCAAAATTGACCCATAAAAAGGATAGCACTAAAGACATTTGTTTCAAAATTTGTTGTAGGATATAACCGAACAGACAAATTATTATTGAATCGGAGGAGAAAATGAATGGACAGAAAGATAATCGGTAAATCGCAATACTGGCAAATGGTGTGAGGATTATGTATTCTTGCTGTTGTCATGATTCATTGTTCCGATGGTCAAAACTATACAAGTTCAGATTATACGGTGTGGATTATATTACGTCAATTTATCAATTTTCTTGTGGCAATATTTATTTTTTGGGCGGGATATTTTATGACACCAGAAAAAACGCAGGGAGATTATAAGACTTTCTTATTCAAATGCGGATGGAAAGGGTTCATCCTTCTATACATAGTCTGAAGTTGTATTTACTTGATTAAGATTGCTCTACTGGATGGGGTTACGTTGCGTCATATCGTATATTCTCTTATCTGTGGAAAATCGGCTACACCATTCTACTATATCATTGTGATGATTCAACTGACGTTTATTACTCCGTGGCTAGTCAGAAATAGAAGGATGTGGATGTATCTAATTACTCCAATTTATTTGGTTGTAATTTATATATAACATAATAACTGGAACGATGCCGTTGCTTTATAAAACATTGTTTCTGGCGAGGTTCTTTTTTATCTATTGGATATAGAATCTCGTTCTGATAATATAAAAAATGGATACGGAAAATAAAACGTCTATTGGGTAATTGTAGCCTTAAGGGTATCAGTGGTTGAAGCGTTGTTTGTTTTAAAAATGCTAGGATGCGCAGATGGATTTGTTGCAAGTCAAATTAAGTTTGGAAGTTTTACATATACTACAGCATTTGTTTTGTGGTTGCAGAAGATAAAAACAATATCAGGAAGAAATATACTATCGGTAATCGGTGATTATTCCTATGGAATTTTTTATTGTTACGTGTTGATACAACAACCTATCAGAAAAGTAATAGAAATGGCAGGGCTAAACAATATCTGGATTTTGAATTTGACCTTATGTTTTACTTTGACGGCAATAGGGAGCTTTTTATTTGTTTGGATTGTGAGAATTGTGGCATACAAAATGAAGGGTGAGAAAATATTATCCATAATTGGCTTTTAGAGGTGAAAATCATGAAAGAAATACCAGTTCTATATAAATTTAAAGAGGAATGCTGTGGATGTACAGCTTGCTATGCTGTTTGTCCAAGAACAGCAATTTCGATGATAGCGGATGAAGAAGGGTTTGAATATCCGTTCATTGACGAAAGCAAGTGTATTCGGTGTTATCAATGCATTAGGGTTTGTCCGTTTAAGTTAGTGGATAATACAAGGGAGATATTAGAATGATTGGGACTCTTTAAATGACTAAAGATGAGGTATTACGCATGAATAAATATATAATGTTTTTATTAAAATCATCTGTATTTGATATAAATCCGCCTTCTTTTGCCCCAAACAATGTGGATTGGCGATATATTTATCAAAAGTCGGAAGAACAAAATATTGTTGGCTTATTATACTATTCTATCAACAAATTGGCTGCTAATAACCGACCAGACACAGATATCATGACAGCATTTAATACTAAAATGTTAGCTACTGTAACTACCTGTACCAAGCAATATTCGGAGTTTACAGCTGTAAACAGGTTGATGCGTGATAATGGTATCACTTTTATCGGATTAAAGGGCTGCGTTGTGCGAAATATGTACCCTGTGCCTGAGCTACGTACAATGGGCGATTTTGACGTATTAGTCAAGGAAACGGATTTGTCTAAAATTAGAGAAATTTTCTTAGAGCGTGGTTATGAGATAGAGAATGATGCCTATGGAATTATCTGTAAAAAAGGCATTGTCTACTGGGAAATTTTTACCACGATAGCGGAAGAATTTGCTATCAATCCAGAAAAGTGGGATAAGTTGTATTTTTCTGAAACAACTGAGATGTATGGCATTGCCTGCCCTGTACCAACATATTTTTTCCTGCATCTTATCATACACACGGGTAAGCATCTTATGGGCTCCGGTGCCGGCATAAGGAATTTTTGTGATATTGCTCTTTTTCTACAGAAATACAAAGAAGAGATCGACTTTAATATCGTAGAAGAAGCTTGTAAGGAGCAGGGATATTTCAAAGTGTATGAATATATAATGGCAGTAATGAAGCAATTTTGGGACATTGAACTTGATATGGATATATCGGAAAAGGATATTGATTTGCTTTTTGATTATATGCTTCTATATGGGATATATGGTAAGCACGATAACTCTGTTGTAAGTCAGTTAATCAAAAGGAAAAATGAGAATGAAGGCTTTGTACGAAAGCTTTTTTTTCCCTCTGTGCGTGTTTTAGAAAACAGATACAAATACCTGAAAAAGTACCCATTTTTATTGCCGATTGCATGGATTCATAGATTTTTTTCGGGAATATTTAGGCTCAAATACTCCGTAAAACAAATGATAAATGATACAGGTGATGCTTCAAAATTTGTAGAAGAAAGACGTAAGTGGTTAAACAAATTAGACTTGCGAGACAAATAAACTCCGTATGAGGTGTGGTTGCTTAAAAGTGGTCACACCTATTATATTGCAAAGATAACTTCTTCTCCTATTCCCCTTCCGTATACCAACAAATAGTTTTTAAGCATTTTACATATCTGCATTTGAGCTATATAATAAAAATCAGAGACTACAAGTTATACGGAGGGAATTATGGAATATCTGACACTTAACAATGGTGTCAAGCTGCCTATGGTAGGTTTTGGCACCTGGGATATACGTGGTGAGGTCGGCAAGAGATGTATTTTAGAGGCACTGGAACTAGGCTACCGATTGATTGACACCGCTCAAATGTACAACAATGAGGACATTGTGGGTAAGGCTGTAAAGGAAAGTGGTTTTGCAAGAGATGAAATATTCATTACCACGAAGATATACCGTCCTAACACTGACTACAAAAGAGCGAAGGATGGAATTGAAAGATCCCTGAATAAATTACAGACAGATTACATAGATCTGCTTCTGATCCACGAGCCATACGACAGTGCCCTGGAGATGTACGAGGCATTCAAGGAGGCATATCAGGAGGGAAAGCTCCGGGCGATAGGCATATCCAACTTTGACATTAGAAAATACAAGACCTTTGTAAAGTCCTGCGGTATTATTCCGGCGGTAAATCAGGTGGAGTCCCATGTATATTACCCCCAGCTTGATTTAAAGGCGGTACTGGAGAGCCAGGGCACCCTGATGCAGTCCTGGGCATCCTTTACGGAGGGGAGAAGGAATATTTTTGCTGAGCCCATACTTAATGAAATCGGTGCAAAGTATGGCAAAACCTCCGGACAGATTGCTCTCAGGTATCTGTTGGAAAATGGTATTGCAGTAATTCCAAAGTCTGTCCATCGGGAGAGGATGGAGGAAAATATTGATGTATTCGACTTTGAGCTGACATCAGAGGATATGGAAAAAATCGGCAGACTGAACGAAAAGCGTTCCCTGTTTGGTTGGTATTGATGATGATATTTAACGGAGGTAGAAAATGAAGGTTTTAGCAATTAACAGCAGTGCAAGGAAGGACGGCAACACAGCTATCCTGATCAACAGAGTATTTGAGGAACTGAACAGGGAAGGAATAGACATGGAGATGGTGCAGCTGGCAGGGGAGATCATTGAGCCCTGCAAAGCCTGCTGGGCCTGTGGTGGACAGAAAAACTGTGTCCACCGGAGGGACAGCTTCCGTGAAATTTTTGAAAAGGCTAAGGCGGCTGACGGGATTATTCTCGGCTCCCCGGTATACACTGCCAACATATCAGCGAATATGCAGGCGTTTCTTGAGCGTGCCTCTGTGGTGGCGGATATGAATAGGGATGCAGCTTTATTCCGCCATAAGGTGGGGACGGCTGTTACCGCAGCACGAAGGGGCGGTGCAGTCAATGCCCTTGATGTAATGAACAACTTCTTTTTGCTGCAGGAAATGTTTGTGGTGGGGTCAAGCTATTGGCCTATTGCATACGGACAAATGTCCGGGGACGTGGAAAATGACAAGGAGGGACTGAATACCATGTCCGTCCTTGGTAAAAATATGGCTTTTCTGCTGAAAGTCCTTGAAAAGAATAGGTCGGATTGTTGAATATAGACTTTATGCCTCTGATATGGTAAAATCATGTCAGGGGTATATTTATATATTGATCTTACTAATGCATTGAACTATAAGATTGAAGTGGGAGATATTTTACTATGTTCAAAGGGGAGCGTGGAATGATTTATCTCAAAGGAATACAAAAAATAGGCTTTGTCCTGTATTTGTTGGGATTTTTAGGCTCCATAGTACTGAACAGATCAGGGCTTGAAATGAATGAGCTATTAAGCTGTTTTTTAATATGTGCAGTTTTGAGCTGTGGGGGAATATTTTGCATAGGTCTGATATCATTTTCCATATATATTAAGGCTTTGATCTGCAGTGACAAGGCGAAAGTGCAAATGTCAAGATCTATGGTGTTATGGGGAGCTTTATCGGTTGTTTTATTTTTTATTTATTGTATATTGAATATAGCAAATTAGATTTGATGCAAAGGAGGCAGACCAGATGACTTACGAAGAATATGAGGCGCAGTGCGATATACAGCGGCAGAAAAACAAGGAATATCTGGAGATATTCAGAAATGACCTGCAGGCGGCAGGTCTAAAGCCCAAAACTATAAATGGGCACCTGGACAATGTGGATCTATACATCAACTCCTATTTATTCAGGGAGGAACCTCTGGGTATGCAGGAGGGCTGCGGTGATATGATAGATGACTACCTGGGATATTACTACATTCATAAATGTATGTGGTCCGCCCCAGGGAATATTAAGACCACTGCTGCCAGCATAAAGAAATTTTACAAGAACATGTGTGATTACGGATATGTGGACAGAACTGACTATAAAGAACTTTGTCAGATCATAAAGGATAACATGGAGATGTGGCAGGAGGAATGTGGGGGATTTAACGGTGACTGGTGATTTATCCTCATACATACATTGGGTACACTCCTCCCCAAATGGGTACAGTAATTACAACAAGCACAAATATTCAAAAATAAGAAAGCCTGTATTTAAGCCCCTTCAGGGAGTATGAAAAATACAGGCTTTTTTCTTTCTGCCTCATAACCCGAGGGTTTTTGGTTCAAACTTCCTCTGCAACTTTCAAAGTGCTGTAATCAAGCAGACGACAAGACTTTTCTTCTCTACACTATTCCATATTGTACTATTTCGAACTCCACACTTTGGTGTGTATATCAATCGTCTAAAATTTAACAATTAACTTATTGACATTCTCATATGCCTAATATATAATGAAGTAAATTAAGTGAGATTTAGATAGGTTTCTTCTTTACATAGATTTACGATTACGATGATGAAACAGGTAGATTGAATATTTACAGATTGTACAGACATTAGTCCACACGGTTGTAAATAAGGTCTCGGACAATGTCCGGGATCTTTTTTTATTCTTGAAAGTGGGTGAACAAGATATGGATAAGAGTTTAAAAACTGCTGATGTAAGGGAAAAAATACCATATGCAAGTCCCCCGGAGGCATGCCGTCTTCTGGATTCCAATATGCGTGGGCTTTCTCAGGCGGAGGCGGAAAAGCGACTGGAGCAGTATGGCAAAAATGAACTGCCTCAAAAAAAGCAGGTAAGTATGCTTCAAAAGCTTTTGGCAAACTTTACAAGTCTGATGGCGTTGCTGCTTTGGTGCGGCGGCATTATGGCTATTATTTCCGGAGCTTTGGAACTGGGCATTGCCATTTTCTGTGTCAACTTAATCAACGGCTTGTTTTCATTTTTTCAGGAGTTTAAGGCAGAAAAGGCGACAAATGCCCTGCAAAAAATGCTGCCCTCCTATGCAAGGGTTATTCGTGACGGTACAGAAAAGAAAATTTTGGCTGCGGATATTGTGCCGGGTGATATTATGATTTTGGAGGAAGGGGATCGAATCAGTGCCGATGCACGTATCCTTCAAAGCAATGATTTCCGTGCGGATCAGTCCACCCTGACAGGTGAAAGTAATCCTATCCGCAAAAGCGGGGATGCCCTGCAAAAGGAATGTGCCTATCTGGAATCGGAAAATATGATATTTTCCGGCACTTCCGCTGCGGCAGGCACCTGTCGTGCTCTGGTGGTTTCCACGGGCACGGACAGTGAATTCGGCAAGATCGCAAATCTTACTCAAAATACGGAGAAAACCCTTTCTCCCCTGCAAAGGGAGCTTAATATACTGACAAAGCAGATCGCCCTTATTGCCTTCAGCATCGGACTTATATTCTTTCTGATTGCGGTATTTGTGGTGCAGGATCCATGGATGGAGTCATTCCTTTTTGCACTGGGTATGGTAGTTGCCTTTATTCCCGAAGGTCTGCTGCCTGCGGTAACCCTTTCTCTTGCCCTTGCGGTGCAGAAAATGGCTAAGGAACATGCCCTTGTAAAAAAGCTCTCTGCGGTGGAAACTCTGGGGTGTACCAATGTGATATGCTCGGATAAGACGGGAACACTGACTCAGAATGAAATGACAGTCAATCGTTTGTGGACCGTAAGGGCAGAAATGACTGTCAGCGGCGAGGGCTATGCTCCTCACGGTGAGATAAGGGACGGGGATACGGTGGTTACCGCCCAGAAAAGCGATTCCCTGCGAATGTTGTTAAGTGCAGCTGCCCTTTGCTCCAATGCTAAGCTGATTCCGCCGGAGGAGGGCAAGGAGCGTTATACGGTGCTGGGTGACCCCACAGAGGCTTGTCTTGGAGTGGCAGCCGCCAAAGCGGGAATTGATACAGATACCTTGAATACTGATTATCCGAGAATTATGGAGCTGCCCTTTGATTCACGCAGAAAACGTATGACTACCATTCATCAGATACGTACACCCTTTGAGGGCAGCAGCCGAATTGCCTTTGTAAAGGGTGCTCCCAAGGAAGTTATGGAGCTGTGTGGACGCTGTTTTGACGGCTCTGCCTCCAGACCTATGGGGCAGGAGGACAGGGATCGTATTATGCAGGCAAATGACAGATATGCGGGGGACGGACTGCGTGTCCTGGCTGTGGCTTACCGCCCTTTGCGTAAGGATGACGATACTCTCCCATCTGCTATCCGTGAGTATACTTCGGAGAATGTGGAAAGGGATCTGACCTTTATCGGACTTGTTGCAATGCAGGATCCGCCACGCAGTGAGGTAAAGGATGCTGTAAAGCTTTGCCACAGTGCAGGCATCAAGATAATTATGATAACAGGTGACTATGGTCTGACTGCCGAAAGCATTGCCCGGAAAATAGGCATTATACAGGGGGACAATGCACGGGTGATTTCAGGTGTGGAGCTGGCGGAAATGGATGACCTGACACTTAAGGAGGCGCTTAAGGGAGAACTCGTCTTTGCACGTATGGCGCCGGAACAGAAGTACCGTATTGTGTGTGCCCTGCAGGAAATGGGAAACATCGTTGCGGTGACAGGTGACGGAGTAAACGATTCTCCTGCCCTTAAAAAGGCGGACATCGGTATTGCTATGGGTATCACCGGAACTGACGTGGCAAAGGAAGCCGCCGATATGATCTTAAGTGATGACAACTTTGCAACCATTGTCCGTGCTATTGAAGAGGGACGAACGGTTTATAACAATATCCGCAAATTTCTGCGGTATATTTTTGACAGCAATACGCCGGAGGCGGCTGCCCCTACTTTGTACCTGCTTTCAGGGGGACTTATCCCTACACCCCTGACCGTATTGCAGATACTTACCATAGATATAGGCACTGATATGGTTCCCGCACTGGGACTGGGTGCGGAAGTAGCGGAGGAAAGCGTAATGCAGAAACCGCCACGCTCCGCAAAAGAACGTTTGTTAAACCGTAATGTAATTCTAATAGGTTTTATATGGTATGGACTGCTGTCAACAGTTTTTGCCGTAGGTGGCTATTTTCTGGCTAACTTTTTAAACGGCTGGCCCAATGTGCCGTTGGCAGCGGAGGGAACTGTGGGCTATGCACAGGCAACCACCATGATGCTTTCCGGTGTGGTTTTTGCCCAGATAGGAATGGCACTTAACAACAGAACCGACATTGAGTCCGTATTTAAGAGAGGTCTGTTTTCAAACCGATACATAAATGCGGGATTTGTAATTGAGATCCTCATTCTGTTGGCTGTTATGTATATACCGTTTTTGAATGAGATATTTAACACGGCGCCGATTACATGGGTGGAATGGCTGTATCTGATTTGTATTCCTTTTATTGTATTCGGACTTGAAGAGGGAAGAAAAAAATTGTTGAGAAATAATCGGTCAAAAAGGAGGCGGACTCAATGAAAGCAATAGTCATAGGCTGCGGAAAATTCGGTGTGCGTATATCAGAGCAGCTTACACGAAAAAATCATGAAGTGGTGGTTGTTGATAAGGATGCGGAAAATTTCCACGCCTTGAGTGAAAAGTTTACCGGCCGCACGATATGCGGCGTTGTATATGATAAGGATGTGCTGGATAATGCAGGGATTGCAACGGCGGATGCGGTGATATGCTGTACAAGCAGTGATTCCCTGAATGCTGTTGTGTCAAATATTGCTAAAAACGTTTTTCACGTTCCCACTGTGGTTGCCAGTGTGTATGATCCTATCCGTGCAAGAATGTTTGAGTCCATGGGCATATATACCGTGTCCATTACTAAGCTTGGACTTGACAATGTTATGGAATACCTTGAGGGAAATAAAAGCTGGAGCGTTATTCGCTCCTTTGGCAATGATGTGCGCCTTGTTAAGGTACGGATACCCGTTGCCCTTGTGGGAACGGAGTTTTCCAACCTGACGGTGGAGGGTAAAATGACTCCCGTTGCTGTGGAGCGGCAGGGGCGTTCCATGCTGCCGGAAAAGGGTATGTGCTGCGAATTTAACGATGTTCTGTATCTGTCTGTGGCTGCTGATTATCTGACACGGGCAAGGGATATTCTGCAGCTGTAGGGGAAAGGAGGAAGGCTTATGAAGGTTATCATTATCGGCGGCGGACAGGTGGGCGGATATATTGCAAATCTGCTTTTGGAAAACGGAAACAGCGTCGTTGTAATTGAAAACAGGGAAATGTCCATCAGGGCTTTGGAAAAAAACGGACTTGGCACAGAGCATGTTCTGGTGGGTGACGGAACGGATGCTTTGATTATGGAAAAAGCGGGAGTGCTGAGCTGTAATGCTCTGGTATGTGTGACGGGAAGTGACGAAACCAATCTGGCTACTGCCATGATGGCAAAATTCGAATATGATGTGCCTAAGGTGGTTGCAAGGGTTAATAATCCGAAGAATGCATGGCTGTTTAATGCCGGCATGGGTGTGGATGTTAAAATAAATCAGGCGGATCTTATCGGTCATATGATTGCCGATGAGATGAATTATCAGTCCATAATGACCCTTATGAGACTGTCAAAGGGTGAGTATTCCATCGTGCGTATACATGTGGACTATCATTCCCCTAATGTGGATAAGCCTGTTGCGGAAATTAAGCTGCCCTCACGTTCTTTGCTCATTGCGGTTTATGAGGATGATACTATGATAATTCCCCATGGTGAAACCGTCATCCGTGCGGGACAGTATATCCTTGCCTTTGCGGATGAACCTGCAATGGAGGAGCTGAATCGTGTGTTTGGAGCGGGGGAAAGGTAAGAGGATAAATAATTGCTGTAAACAAACTGCCTTTATAGGATAGCTTATTCCTGTAGAGGCAGTTTTTCTTATACAGATATTGCGGCAGAGTCGTATTATCCACCGCAAATCCTTTTTAATACTTTAAAAAATTCCTACCATAAAGCCTGATAAACAACAAGGCAAAACTATTTCCGATGGTATGCGGCGTTTATATTTAAACAGGAAAAAAGCGGCTTCATATTTGTTTTTTTATTTTATGCTTTAAAAGCTATTTTTTTCTAACCCCACAAGTCAGAAAAGCAAATCCTACTGTCAGCAAAGCACCTTGAACCGAAATCACAGACACAGGTATTGAAAAGTCGGGATCAAGGATCCCAAGGCTCAAAGGATATTCTGTGAAGAAGTTTCCGTTCCAGAGCTCCAGTGCATCCGGCAGAGGAAGAGCCATACACACAAAGGGAATTATCATCCATACATATATTATTTGGGCTTTGATTTGTCCCAGAAACCAACCGCTGCCCAGAGCAAATACAAGGGGAGGGAGCAGTGTAATCAAAGCAGGTGCAAGAAGTTCTCCAAACTCATACCATCCGAAACAGCGTATGTAAAACAGGGCGGATTCCCCAAGGCATACTATTGCCAGCAGCCCCGTTCCAACCATGGCAGCGGCGCATCGTGCCATTGCATACCGTTGGGGAATTACAGGTGCCGCATCTGTCAGGACAACCACACGCCTTGCCTTGGCAGAGGTAAAGAAGGTCAGGAAAAACAAGGCGCCTATCCACAATATAGGTACCATGCGGCTCAGATAATCTCCAAAGCTCCATGGGGAAAAGGGTGCGGTATGGGATACCCCCATGATTGTTATGCTGCCTAGCACTTGCCACCCATAAAACAGCGTTATAAGCAAAATTCCAAAGAAAAACCTGTTCCACAGCAGTCTTTTACACTCATATAAAAATATCTTAATCAAGGTTAAGCTCCTCCTCTCCAAGTCCGCAGGCATCCAGAAAGTTTTGATAGGTCAGGTATGGGTAAGTGGGGTCTAACTCCCTGTTGAACAGGTCGGAAAGTATCCTGTCCATAGCCTTCTCTCCCCCTACAAGTTTCTCCGCCTTTAAAATTTTCAGGGGCATTTCACAGTATTGCCGCACATGGATAAGGCTGTTTGAAACTTCCAGCTGCTTATCCTCAGGCAGGTTATTCAGATATTGGGGATTGCGCACATAAAAATTCAGGTAGTAGTCCTCTACCTCCCGCTGCCACTGTTCAACATAGTATTTTTCCGCATAGTCCTCACCGTACAGCTCCTTGATAATGCGATAGGTGGTATACACCGTCAGCCCCTCCCCGGACCATGGGTCAGTGCTGTCGGCAGTATCAAACATATTGGACAGTCCCCACCACTGGTGAACCAGTTCGTGTATCATTACCTCACCGGAGGCGGCGCCTTTACTGTCATCTCCAAGGTTTGCGGCGGTGAAATCCTGTTCATCCAACAGGCTTGCGCCATCTGTGGCATATCCGCCGCCGGATACACGGCTTTGGATAAGTTTAAGGGTATCTCCTGTGCCGAAGGACAGGGAACCATAGTGCTCCGTGCAGTAATCCACTACCGAACGTATAGCTTCTACTGCTCCGGCGGATTCCATAACTTCCTTGTGTTTGCGCCCATAGTAAAATTGAACGGTAATACCACCTGCCTCTATATCCTCTCTGACATAGTCCCCTGCATAGATAATACCTCCAAGTCCGTTGTCCTCATAGCCCCATGTGACAGTACCGTCATCATGCTCTGCAATGACCTCCACCTCACTTGCGCAAAAGGGAATAAGGGTCATTGAGTGGGGTAGGGTAATTTCTATGTGGGCAGGACACGTTCCCTCGTCAGGCAAAACATTCATCAGGCGGGGCGCCAGAGCGGAATTTTGAAGGCAGATGTATTCATTACTGATTTCCACATAGCCCTGATTGGTGGACATACCGCTGCTTTCCTGTGGAAAACCGCTGTATTCTATTAAAATCTCCACTTCCTTATCTGCCGGAACGGTAACCTCCAGCATTGCCTCATTATATTCCTGATAATCCCCCAGAGAAAAGGGTGTGTCTGCTCCGTTGGCTTTCACGGAGGAAACCCTGTAGCCCGGCGTAATGCCGAAGGCTGTCCTTTGAGCTTGCCCCGAGGAATTTTCAAACCGATATGTTGCTCTGCCAGTTACCGTGCCAAGGGCAGTATTCGGATATATCCGGGCGGTACGACCGGAGCAGGTTACCCCCTCAAGGTAAGGCAGTTCGTAGAAGGTCATGGCGTTCAGATCTGGATTGCTGTGATCTACCATGGGTTGAGCTGCATAGGCAGTTCCCGAACAAGTAATCAGCAGCAAGGCGATTACAGGGCGATGTATCACCTTACAGCTGCAAAGCAGGGAGCCGAGAACGCCCTTTCCGTATCGGCGGATACATAGCCACGACAGGGTCCATATTCCCAAAAGAGCCGTCAGCCATGTCAGGCGCATATATGCCACGGAACGGAAAATGCGGAAATTTGTAAAGTCATCTGACAGCGCCCACACACATGGATTAAGCCAACACAGCTGCCAGTTGTCTGCCCACAGGGTTAGGCTTAGGGAGGCAAAGGCGGCAAATATTACAAGAGATAAGTCCGATCGCTCCGTAAACTGATAGGCAGCGGCAGCGGCTAAAATTGAGGCGGGCAGGGCAAGCCCCATAAAAAGAAGGTAGGCAAGGCTGTAATTGGTCAAGTCTGTTACGGAGCCTGCCATTGCAAAGGTAATGGGCAGCCAGACAAGCATTGTCAGTATCAAGGCAAACAGCCCTGCAAGGAGCAGCGCAAGCAGACGTATGAAAGCGATATGCATTGGAGAAATAACGGCATTTATAAGTATATCCATACGATTTCTCTTGCTGCGGCTAAGTTCATACACCGTAAGTACTCCGAACAGCATGCCGCTGACAACACCGGCGGCAATAGCGGGATTTGCAAGATACATGGAAAGCATGGTATTGGCGAAGGCAGGCTTATACAGGGTCAGCCCTGCCAAGGGGGATAGCAGGGACAGCAGTAAAATCAACCACACAAGCCGCTCCCGTAACAGCCGTCTGAATTCAAGTAAAAGCAGTCCCATGGTTTTCATTGGCTCACCTCCCTGGAAATCAGATAAAGGTAAGCATCCTCCAATGTGGGTTCTTCGGGATTGACATAGCTGGGCAGAGTATCCGCCACCCCACGGCAGTGTATTCCACTATCGGTATTGACCCTTGCCGTAATGTGCAGCTCCTGTTCCTGAGCAATATTCTGTTCCGGAAAGACACCCACATGTCCCACAGCGATTTGGATAAGCTGTGAGGGAGTGCCTGTAAACAGTATTCTGCCCTGATTTATTACAATAAGCCTGTCGCATACGGACTGTACGTCCTCGATGATATGGGTGGATAAAAGTACCAGACGATTTTGTGCCATTTGGGAGAATAAATTGCGGAAGTGGATCCTTTCTTCCGGATCCAAGCCAACGGTAGGTTCGTCAAAAATCAGGAGCTGTGGTTCTCCAAGCAGTGCCTGTGCAATGCCCACACGCTGACGCTGCCCTCCTGACAAGGTACGGATCTTGGATTTTTCCTTTTCCTGCAGATTTACTGCACTAATGACCTCACGGATGGCTGTTTTAGGATTATGTATTCCTTTAAGGGCTGTCATATAGTCCAGAAATTCCCTTACCGTAAGCTCATCAAAAAGCCCGAAATCCTGTGGCAGGTAACCGAGCTGTGACTTTAGCAAGCGTTCGCTCTTGGCAAGGGGACGTCCGTCAACTTTAATCGTGCCGGAAGCGGGCATAAGTGCTGCTGTCAATAGTTTCATTAAGGTGGATTTTCCTGCCCCGTTGGGTCCCAGCAAACCTATCATACAGGGTGAGTGCATATCAAGGGTAAGCCCCTTCAATGCCTGCTTG
>CALWRD010000075.1 GCA_944383875.1 uncultured Clostridia bacterium
AAGGCGGGTACCCCCACCATGGGCGGCGTTATGATAGTGCTTGCCTTTGCCGCAGCTTCCCTTCCCTTTATCTGGAACGGCAATCACGATGCAAAGGCAGTGCTTATTATCACCGTGGGTTACGGTATAGTGGGCTTTATAGATGATTATATCAAGGTGGTTAAAAAGCGTTCCCTTGGTCTTAGGGCATGGCAGAAGATAGTATTTCAGCTTATAGTTACGGTGGTGTTCTATTACTATATACATAGCTGCACCGACCTTGGGACAAGCATTTACGTTCCCTTTGCACAGGGCATGGAAATAGATCTTGGTGTGCTTTACCTGCCGTTTCTTCTTTTTGTTATGATAGGTACCGTCAACAGCGTTAATCTTACGGACGGACTTGACGGACTTGCATCAGGTGTAACAGCTCTGGTTGCGGTGTTCTTTATGATAGCCGCTATGATGCTTGGCAGCGGTATTTCACCTGTGTGCGGAGCAGTGGTCGGTGCACTTTTGGGATTTCTGCTTTTCAATTCTTATCCCGCTAAGGTGTTTATGGGAGATACGGGTTCCCTTGCACTGGGAGGCTTTGTGGCAAGTACTGCGGTTTTGCTTAAGATGCCTCTTTTCCTGCTTATTGTAGGATTTATATATGTGTGTGAGTCCATTTCGGTTATTCTTCAGGTGGGTTATTTCAAGCTTACCCACGGTAAGCGTATCTTTAAGATGGCACCTATACATCATCACTTTGAGCAATGCGGCTTTAAGGAAACAAAGGTGGTTGCACTTTTTTATATAATTACTGCAATTGCGTGCCTTATAGGCTATCTGGCAATGTAATACTAAGGAGGATAAGCAAATGGGTTATTCAAAGGTTCTTGTCTGCGGTATGGCAAGGAGCGGTGTGGCTGCTGCCGAACTGCTCAGAAAAAACGGAGCAGAGGTTACCGTACAGGATTTAAAGACGGAGGACAAGCTTGATTCAGAAACTGTAAACAGGCTTAAATCACAGGGGATTTCCCTTTATCTGGGTAAAAATCCCGATGATATTATAAAGGAATTTGACAGGGTGGTTTTAAGTCCCGGAGTGCCTGCTGATCTGCCTTTTTTACAGGCGGCAAGGGCTGATGGAACAGAGGTTATCGGTGAAACGGAGCTTGCCTACAGTATGTGCAAAGCGCCTATAGCTGCAATAACAGGTACAAACGGAAAAACCACCACAACTTCCCTTGTGGGTGAGATTATGAGGCGGTCAAATCCCGATACTTTCGTAGTAGGAAATATCGGCAAGCCTTTTTCGGAGTATATAGATGAGATTAAGCCTACTTCCTTAGTGGCTGCGGAGATGTCAAGCTTTCAGCTTGAAACAATAAAAACTTTCCGTCCTAAGGTAAGTGCGGTGCTTAATATTACTCCTGACCATCTGGACAGGCATAAGACCATTGAAAACTATATCAAGGCTAAAGAGAGAATATTTGAAAATCAGACGCCGGAGGATTATACGGTCCTTAATTACAATGACCCGGCAACAAGGGCAATGGCTGACAAAACCGCAGCTAAGGTTATATTTTTTGCACTTGATATTCCTCTTTCCGAGGGCATATATTCCGATGATAAGAGCATATATATTAAATGTATGGGCTGTGATGAAAAGCTTGTGGATATTGATGAGCTTAATATCCTTGGGGGACACAATGTGGAAAATGCCATGGCTGCCGCTGCCTGTGCAGTGTGTATGGGTATAGACATAGCTGCTGTCAGGACCGGGCTGAAGGAGTTTAAGGCTGTTGAGCATAGGATTGAGTATGTTGCCACCGTAAATGGCGTTGATTATTACAATGACTCAAAGGGTACCAATCCCGATGCGGCAATCAAGGCTGTGCTTGCCATGAAAAAGCCTGTTTGTCTGATAGCGGGAGGCTATGATAAGCATTCCGACTTTACCGACTGGGTAAAGCGCTTTGAGGGAAGAGTTAAGTTTGTATCGATTATAGGTGCCGTTAAGCATCAGCTTAAGGATACTCTTGATAAGGTTGGCTTTACTTCATATAAAACTGCTGACAGCTTTGAAGAGGCATTTAATCAATGTGTTGAAAATGCTGCGGAGGGTGACTGCGTTCTGCTTTCTCCTGCCTGTGCCAGCTGGGATATGTTTGATTCATATGAGCAGAGGGGAGAAATATTTAAGGAGCTTGTAAATAAGCTGGATAAATATCAATAAATGGATATAAATTGATTTTTGATTTGGATTATACTGTACGATGGTCGTTAGGTAACTAAAGGAAAGTTGTTAAGAAAAACTCAGCACTTTTGCTTTCAGCAAAAGCCGCCCAAGGGGCGGTCGCATTTCTTTGCGATGCAGGTGTTTTCTTAATCTAATCCGCAAGGTGGGCTTTGCCCATCTGAGGACAGGGACTTTTTTTCGTACCGGTTTTTGGTGCGAAAAAATACGGCTGGTCCCTACATTAGTTAAACTGCAAGAAAAGCACTTTTGCATATGCAAAAGCCAGCCTTATAGGCTGTCCGCATTACTTTTTTGCGGTGCACAAATGCGGGCATTTCTTGCAATATTGGAGGTGAGTTGCTTGCGTGAGGAAAATAATAAACCCGAATATAAAGTCAGGGTGGGAAATATGGACTATATACTGCTTTTTACCATAGTTGCCCTTTCCCTTATAGGTGTTGTTATGGTATTCAGTTCCAGCTATTATACGGCAGGCAACAATACCAACCTCAATAATGATATGTATTACTTCTTTAAAAAGGAGATAGTCTTTGTTTTAGCAGGTTTTGGAATAATAGGCGTCGGTTCAAGGATACCTTATCAAAATTATCAAAACTGGTCTAAAATAATTTACATAGTATGTATGGTTTTGCTTGTTTTGGTACTTATCATCGGTACGGCTACAAACGGCGCCGTCAGGTGGATTTTCGGTATTCAGCCCTCCGAAGTTGCCAAGATAGGGCTTGTACTTGTTTTGTCCGACTTTTTGGCAAGGCATAAGCATATTTTGGACACAACCCCGGGATTTTTATTGTGTCTTGCAATCATTGGCATACCCATATTGCTTGTTACCATGGAAAACTTAAGTACCGGTATCGTAATGGCGTGTGTGTGCGGAGGTATACTTTTCATAGCTTCGCCGAGAATAATATATTTTGTGGTGCTTGCGGCACTGGCGGTGGCAGGTGTAGCCGCTATCATAGCCTTTGGTGACCCTTTCCGTATGGAGCGTATAACCGCATGGCTTGATCCCGAGTCAGATGTATTGGGTACAGGTTATCAGATTCTGCAGGGACTTTATGCCGTTGGCTCCGGTGGACTTTTCGGTGTGGGACTGGGACAGTCACGGCAAAAACTGGGCTTTATCCCAGAAAGTCACAACGATATTATCTTTGCGGTTATTTGCGAGGAACTTGGGGCTGTGGGTGCAAGCATAATAGTATTGCTTTACATGATTATGATATGGCGCTGCATAAAGATAGCTATTGATGCAACCAGTATGTACGGTACACTTATAGCTTCCGGCATTGCTATTATGGTAGGCGCACAGGTGTTTATCAATATTTCCGTTGTTACAAACACCATACCAAATACGGGTATTCCTCTGCCATTTATAAGTTACGGCGGTACATCCCTGCTTACATTTATGATAGGTATGGCAATTGTACTTAATATTTCAAGACATTACAGGGAAAAGTAATTTTTTGAAAAAAGGTATTGCTATTTTGTTGTGCCTGTGTTAAAATTATCTTTGATTAATTCGGACAGGAGGTCTATTTTTATGAGCATACCTTTTATTATAGTGTCCGTTCTTATCGTGGCTTCAAATATAGCTATCATAGCGTTAATTCTTGCACAAAAGAAGAATGCGTCCGCAGGTTTCGGAGCTGCTATCTCCGGTATGGGCGCTTCCGGCGACAGCTATTGGAGTTCCAACAAGGGCAGATCTATGGAGGGGCAGTTGGTTAAGTACACCAAGATTTTTGCAGCGGTATTTTTTATACTTGTACTTATCTCAAACATTATAAACGTTATGTAATTTGTCAAAAACAGGCTTTTGTTTATATACAGCCTGTTTTTTTCATTTTATATGTGTTATACTAATTAAGTATATTGTTAAGAGAGGTGTTAATATGGATAGTTTGTATAATGAAAGATGTGAAAAGCTGTTGGGTTTCCTTGCCGACAAGGACTACAGACCCATGGACAGTAAAAATATTTCGTTTATTCTGGGTATCAGGTCGGAAGATATGCCTATGTTTTACGATATGCTCACAGAGCTTGAAAATAAGGGGAAAATCATTGTTACAAAAAAAGGTAAAATAGTCCTGCCGGAAAGGCTTGATATGGCATCGGGCATATTTACGGGTAATGAAAGAGGCTTTGGCTTTGTAACCTGTGATGGAAGGAAGGATGACATTTTTATACCGCCTTCGGCTACGGGTGGTGCAATGCATAAGGACAGGGTGCTTGTCAGGATAGTGCGCCAAACCTCCCGCAGCGCTGAGGGCGAGATCGTCCGTATACTTGAGCGTGGGCTTAAGACTGTTGTAGGCACCTTTGAACAGGTGAAAAAGTTTGGTTTTGTTAAGGTGGACGATAAACGCTTCGGCGATGATATATATATTGATAAAAAGGATACCATGGGTGCCGTTACCGGGCATAAGGTGGTGGTCAGGATAACTAAGCCAAAACCTGCAAACGGCAGGGAAAAGCCGGAAGGCAAGGTAATAGAAATTCTGGGACATATTAACGACCCCGGAGTTGATATTCTTTCTATTATAAAGGAGTATGACCTGCCAACGGATTTTTCTGAAAAGGTGTATGAGGAAGCTTCTGCTATACCGGAGGAAATTTCTCCCGCTGAGATAAGGGGCAGGGTGGATTACAGAGGTGTGCAGATGGTGACCATTGACGGTGAAGACGCAAAGGATCTGGATGATGCGGTTTCCGTTGAAAAGCTTGACAGCGGCAATTACAAGCTGGGTGTTTATATTGCCGACGTGTCCCATTATGTTCGTGAAGGTTCTCAGCTTGATAAGGAGGCATACAAAAGGGGGACAAGCGTGTACCTTGTGGACAGGGTTATTCCTATGCTTCCCCACAGGCTTTCAAATGGTATCTGTTCCCTTAACGCAGGTGTTGACAGGCTTTCTCTCTGCTGTGTAATGGAAATTAACGGTAAGGGTGAGGTCATATCATCGGATATTCAAAAGGCTGTTATCAATGTGGACAGACGTATGAGTTATACTGTGGTAAACGATTTGCTTACCAATGACAATTCGGAATATAAGGAGGAATATGCTGCCCTTATGCCTATGTTCATTAAGATGAAGGAACTTAGGGATATACTTTTTAATAAAAGAAGAAAAAGGGGAGCTATTGAGTTTGACTTTAAAGAGGCGGATATCATACTTGACGAAAATGGTAAGCCTATAGATATTAAACCTCATGAAAGAAATACTGCCACAAGCATTATTGAGGAGTTTATGCTGGCTGCAAACGAGTGTATAGCCGAGCATTATTTCTGGCTGTCTCTGCCTTTTGTATACAGGGTACATGAAGAACCGGATGAGGAAAAGGTGGAAAGGCTCAGGGAATTTATAGGTAAGATGGGCTATGTCATAAAGGGAAATACCACTCATCCAAAGAGCTTTCAAAAGCTTCTTGATGAGGTCAAGGGTAAGCCTGAGGAGCTTGTGGTGGGCAAGATGGTCTTAAGAAGCCTTAAGAGAGCAAGATATACACCTGAAAATGATGTACATTTCGGTCTTGCGGCTAAATATTACTGCCACTTTACCTCTCCAATAAGACGTTATCCGGATTTGCAGATACACAGGATAATCAGTGAAAATCTTGAAGGAACACTGACGCCTAAGCGTATTGCTTCGTATAATAAGCGTCTTTCGGCAATAGCGGAGCACTGCTCCGTTACCGAAAGACTTGCGGATGATGCGGAAAGGGATACGGACAAGTACAAGATTGCCCAGTATATGCGCTCACGAATAGGCAATGAGTACGAGGGTATAGTATCGGGCGTTAATTCCTGGGGGATGTATGTGGAACTGCCCAATACCGTTGAAGGACTTGTTTCAACAAAGGATATGCAGGATGATGTTTATATATATGACGAGGAAAATTTAAGACTTTTCGGCGAGCATACCCATAAAACCTATACTATAGGTGACAGGGTGAAAGTTGTGGTTGCAGGTGCGAGCTTGGGTGATAAGACAGTGGATTTTGTCCTTGCTGAGGACAAATAATTGCCTTTGCTTGACTAATTTTGTCTCTGATGTTATTATTATACAAAAGTTTAGGGGGTGAAAGGATTGCTTGCTAAGATACACTCAGCTGCTTTAATGGGCATAAGCGGATATATGGTAGATGTTGAGGTGGATACAAGTCAGGGCTTGCCTGCCTTTGAAATAGTGGGTTTGCCGGATAATGCGGTAAGGGAGTCCAAAGAAAGGGTAAGGACTGCCATTAAAAATTCCCAGTTTGAGTTTCCTTCAAAAAGGATAACGGTTAATCTTGCTCCGGCAAATACTAAAAAGGAAGGACCTGCCTTTGACCTGCCCATTGCGGTTGGCATACTTGTTTGTATGGGTATCATAAAGCAGCAGGCTGTTGAAAATACCCTTATCTTAGGTGAGCTTTCCCTTGACGGTGCTGTCAAGTGCGTTGATGGTGTGCTGCCTATGGTATATTCCGCCTGTGAAAGGGGAATCAGGCGCTGTTTTGTGCCAATTGAAAATGCCCGTGAGGCCGCAGTGGTGGGCGGGATGGAAGTTGTAGGTATTTCCTCTCTGTATGAATTTATTGAAATATGTATAGGCAAACGCAAGGCTGAGGTTACCGAGGTGGATATTGATAAGCTCTTTGAGGAGGGCTTAAACAGTGGACTTGATTTTTCCGATGTAAGGGGTCAGGAAAGCGTAAAGCGTGCGCTGGAGATAGCAGCGGCAGGCATGCATAATATAATTATGATAGGACCTCCGGGTTCGGGAAAGACAATGATGGCAAAGCGGATACCTACCATTCTGCCGGATCTGACAGTTAATGAAAGTATTGAAATTACCAAGATATATTCCGTGGCGGGATTGTTAAGGGACAGAAATGCTCTTATTACCCAAAGACCTTTTCGTTCACCTCATCATACCATTTCCAATGTGGCTATGGTGGGCGGAGGCAGAGTGCCAAAGCCCGGTGAAGTAAGTCTGGCACATAACGGAGTATTGTTTCTGGATGAGCTGCCGGAGTTTTCAAGGGGAGTGCTGGAGGAGCTGCGTCAGCCTCTGGAGGACGGAGAGGTTACGGTTTCAAGGGTAAACGGAACTATGACCTTCCCGGCTAACATTATGTTTGTTGCCTCCATGAATCCCTGCCCCTGCGGTTACTACGGTTATTCCGATAAGTGCAGGTGTACAAGTACCCAGATCAATAAGTATATGGGTAAGGTTTCGGGACCCCTTCTGGACAGGATTGATGTACAGATAGAGGCTGCTGCCGTGGACTATGAGGATATGCAAAGCAGTATTAAGCCGGAAAGCTCTGCGGACATAAAAAAACGTGTGGTTGCAGCCCATGAAATACAAAAGCAACGGTACAGGGATGAAAATATTTATTTTAATTCCCAGTTATCCGCTGCTCAGACGGAAAAATACTGTCATTTGGGCAAGGCTGAAAACGAGCTTATAAAGGCGGCTTTTGAACGGCTTAATTTCAGCGCAAGGGCTTATCACAAGCTGCTTAAGCTGGCGAGAACCATAGCTGACCTTGACGGCGGCGGAGATATTAATGTCAGGCATATTGCGGAGGCTATTCAGCTCAGAAATCTCGACAGACGCCTGCTGTATTGACGGAGGATTTATATGTTAAGTGAGGATAATGCTCTGCTTTGGTTAAGTACTGTAAAGCATATGACCAAAAGACGGTTTGACGCTCTTACCGAACGCTTTGGCAGCGGGGCGGAGCTTGCAAGGCTGGGAGAGGCTAAGCTTGTGAAATACGGCGTAAACAGGGAACTTGCACACAGTATGTTTGAGCATAGCCCTGAGATGATGGCGGCAAAGGTACTGAGTGATATGTATAAGTCGGAGATGGATTTTATATCCCTTTCAAATCCTAAGTATCCGCCTTTGCTCAGACAGACAGTGGACTGTCCCATCGGGATTTTTGTAAGGGGCGTTTTACCGGATTACAGTGCAAAGTTCCTTGCCATGGTGGGTTCAAGACGCTGTACCCAGTATGGAGCAACGGCGGCCTATTCGTTGTCCAAGGAGCTTGCCGCCAAGGGCGTTGTTATAGTAAGCGGTATGGCTGACGGAACAGACTCTATGGCACATAAGGGTGCCCTTGCGGGAGATGGGTTTACCGTTGCGGTTCTGGGCTGCGGAGCCGATGTCTGTTACCCTGCCGGAAACCGTGGGTTGATGGAGAAAATACTGGCAAAGGGCTGTGTAATCAGTGAGCTGCCGCCGGGTACAAGACCCAGCAAGTATACCTTTCCCGCAAGAAATCGTATAATAAGCGGACTGTCAAATGTGGTTGCCGTTATTGAGGCGGATGAGCGGAGCGGTACGCTGATTACCGTAAACCATGCCCTTGAGCAGGGACGTGACGTTATGGCTTTGCCGGGGAATATCAACAGTAGGCTCAGCAGGGGAACCAACAGGCTTATTAAGGAAGGTGCGGCAATTATCACCTGTGTTGAGGATATAACCGAACTTCTGGGAATTGAAGAAAAAAAGGAAAACAAAAAAAATTCGGAAAAAACAGATATTTCACTTGCAAGTGAAGAAAAATTGGTTTATGATTGTATTCATTCGGAACCTGTTACGGTAGATGAAATTGTACTTAAAACAGGTCTGTCCCTGAGGGAGGTTCAGTATGCACTTACCATGCTGGAGCTTAAGCAGCTTGTTTCAAAACTTACGGGACAGAAGTATATTTCGGCGTAAGTTCGGCATTTATATATAAGGAAAAAGAATTAGGTAAGGGGAGTGCTTTATGAGCGCAAAGAAAAATTTGGTTATAGTGGAGTCGCCGGCAAAGGCTAAGACTCTTAAAAAATTTTTGGGCAGCAATTATAAGATTGAAGCTTCGGTAGGTCATGTAAGGGATTTGCCCAAAAGTGAACTGGGTATTGATGTTGAGCATGATTTTGAACCTAAGTATATAACCATACGGGGTAAGGGCGAGCTTCTTGCCAAACTGCGCAAGGAAGTCAAGTCTGCCGATAAGGTTTACCTTGCAACCGACCCCGACCGTGAGGGGGAAGCTATAAGCTGGCATCTTATGTATGCCCTTAAGCTTGATGATAAAAAGGCAAGGCGCATTACTTTTAATGAAATTACGAAAAATGCGGTTAAAAAGAGCATTAAAGAAGCACGGGATATTGATATGAACCTTGTAAATGCTCAGCAGGCAAGGCGTGAGGTTGACAGGATAGTGGGTTATAAAATCAGCCCATTTCTTTGGAAAAAGGTGAAAAAAGGTTTAAGTGCGGGACGTGTGCAGTCAGTTGCCCTTTCCCTTATCTGCGACCGTGAGGAAGAAATTGATAACTTTATACCAAAGGAATACTGGACTATAGACGCTGAGCTGCTTGCAGATAAGGACAAGACGGTTAAAGCAAAATTTTACGGTGAGGGTAAGAAGAAACTTGAGCTTAACAATAAGGAAGAGGTTGACAAGGTGCTTGCCGCTGTGGAGGGAAAGGATTTTATCGTTGCTTCGGTTAAGCGAGGCAGTCGTGTTAAAAATCCCGTTCCGCCTTTTACCACCAGTACAATGCAGCAGGAAGCCTCCAAGCTCCTGGGCTTTGCGGCGCAAAAAACCATGCGTATTGCTCAGCAGCTTTATGAGGGCGTTGATATACAGGGCGAGGGTACGGTTGGTCTTGTATCATATATCCGTACCGATTCGGTGCGTATTGCCGATGAGGCTTATGAAGATGCAAAGACATATATTTTAAGTCGATACGGTGAAAATTACGTCAGGGAAAAAAGACAGTATACCACAGACAAAAGAGCGCAGGACGCTCATGAGGCTATCAGACCTACCCTCGCATCACGTGTTCCCGATGATATTAAGGAAAGCCTTTCAAGGGATCAGTACAGATTGTATAAACTTATCTGGGAACGCTTTATAGCAAGCCAGATGCCGCAGGCTCAGTATACCACCATTTCCGCAAATATTGAGTCAGGAGGCTATACATTCAGGGCTTCCGGCTCAACCCTTGTGTTTGACGGTTATCTTTCCGTTTACAAAAAGAATGAGGAAAAGGAAGAGGATTCCTCCATGCCTCAGATTATGGACGGAGACATACTAAAGCCAAAGGATGTAATTCCACAGCAGCATTTTACTCAGCCGCCTTCAAGGTATACCGAAGCTATGCTTATCAAGACCCTTGAGGAAATAGGTGTGGGAAGACCAAGTACCTATGCTCCCACTATAACAACCATTCAGGCAAGAAATTATGTTACAAAGGAAGATAAGCTTTTCTATACAACAGAGCTGGGTGAGGTGGTAAATAATATTATCACCAAAAACTTTGGGGAAATTATAAACACCGATTTCACTGCCGACATGGAGAGTGCGCTTGATAAGGTGGAGTCGGGGGAGCTTGAGTGGAAACAGGTTTTAAGGGATTTCTATCCCCTGCTCAAGGACCTTATTGACAAGGCTGAAAATAATGTTGAAAATGTTAAGATAGAAGATGAAGTCACGGATGTAATCTGTGAGGAATGCGGCAGACATATGGTGATCAAGTACGGCAGATATGGCAAATTCCTTGCATGTCCCGGTTTCCCGGAGTGCCGCAATACAAAGCCCCTCTATGAGGATACTGGAGTTAAATGTCCTCTTTGCGGTGGCAAGGTATATATTAAAAAGACTAAAAAAGGCAGGAAATACTACGGATGTGAAAACTACCCCGAATGCAGCCTTATGCTTTGGGATAAGCCTACAGGTGAAAAATGTCCGAAGTGTGGTTCTGTACTGGTTATTAAGGGTACAAAAAATAAGCGTGTAGCATGTACCAATGCCGAGTGCGGATATACTGCCGAGGCTCCGGCTGAGGAAGATAAGGATTGACCCCTGCCGCTGTGAGGTAAGTATGACAGAGTTTGATGTTTTAATGGAAATGTACAGGAGCATTATAACCGATGCCGAGGATGACAGGCAGGCGGTGGAGCTTATCCTTGAGAGACTTTGCTCCGATCTGCCTGCCGGTGTGGCTGCGGTAAATAATGAGGGGAAATTTATAAAATTGTCTTTGCAGGAAAGATTTAATCCCTTTGGCAGAGAAGAAGGAGAAAATATTGATACGGTGTTTTCGGAACAGCTAAATGAGCTGAGGGAGGACGTTATAAATGCCTCAATAGATGCTCTCGCCGTAAGGACTGCTCCGAAAATTATACTTAAGGACTACAGGATATGTGTATTTTTGCTTGAGGCGTTTCACAGCCGATTCGGAAGCCTGATGGTATTTGTAAAGGGCGGTGAATTTACCGATGATCAGATCACTCTTTGCCGATGTATCTCTGTTTTGATCAGCTTGATTATGCGTGAAAAATACAGCCGTGAAAGCCTTGAGCGCAAGCGCAAGCTGGAAAATGTCAAGGCAGTAAGTGAAACCTTGTCCTACTCGGAGCTGATGGCAGCCGTAAGTATATTTAAGGAGCTTGAAGGCAATGAAGGACTTATCGTGGCAAGCCGTATAGCAGACAGTGAGGGCATAACCCGTTCCGTTATAGTCAATGCCATAAGGAAACTGGAAGGCGCAGGCATTATTGAATCACGTTCGTTGGGTATGAAGGGCACATATATAAAGGTGCTTAATGAATATTTTACCGAGGAAATGCTGAAAATTAAAAAATAATGGATTTTAGTATTGAAAAGTTGCGTAAAAATTGTTAGCATAATGAGGTAAGGGTTATGGATAGGGTTAAACTGTACAGGAGAAGATTTATTCCCGATGAAAAGATTTTGCTTAAAGATGATTTTATCGTAAGCCTTGATGAGGAAAGGCTTGTTACAAAGTGGGATGTGCTTACAAAGCGTCACGATTTTACCCATGGTACAAGTTGCTATTTCCTTAAACGGGGCTGGAAGATAAGCAGGTTTTTGGATGACAGGGACGAGCTTGTATATTGGTATTGTGACATTATTGAGCCTGAGTTTAATCCAAGCGACAATTCTTACATATTAAATGATTTGCTTATTGATGTTATCATTTATCCTGACGGAAGGGTTGAGGTTGTGGATATTGATGAGGCAGCCCTTGCCCTTAAGGATAATATAATATCAGAAGAACTGGTAATTAAGGCGCTTGAAAGGCTTGACAGCCTGCTCAGGGTGATTTATTCGGGTAATTTTGAAAGCTATGGTAGGTATGCGGAGGTATAGCGGTAAATGGCAGTTTCCGACAATGTTCACGCAGGACATCGTAAAAGATTGAGACAAAGGTTTATAAATGACGGCAATTTAAGTAATTTTCAAAGCCATGAGGTTCTGGAGCTGCTTCTTTTTTACGCACTGCCAAGACGTGATACCAATGCCCTTGCGCATAAGGTGATAAATAAATACGGTTCGTTAAGTCAGCTTTTTGAAGTGCCTGCCGAAGAACTGATTAAGAATAAAGATCTCAGCGAAAACGCAGCTGTGCTTCTCAGCCTGATAAAACAGGTTGCAAAGGACTACATATCCGGCAGCAATGAGGGCGGTCTTAAGATTAAAAGCAAAAATGATGCAGCAAGTATTGTGGAACCTATGCTTGCACATCGTCGTAATGAAACATTCTGCATAATATGTATGGACATTAATCAAAATGTTACAGATATTGAGTGCTTTGAAGAGGGCGAGCCGGGTTATACGGATATAGATGTGGACAAGATACTTGCAAAGGTGGTTGAACAAAAGGCAGCCTTTGCCATAATAGCCCATAATCACCCCAACGGGACATACAGTCCGTCAAGTGAGGACATTGCAACTACAAATGTAATTAAAAAGGCGCTGAGTTTGGCAAATGTAACTCTTATGGATCACCTTATAGTATGCGGTAACAAAAGTTACAGCCTTGCGCAGAACAGGATGTGCAATTTAAGATATTAATAAAAGGAGTGCTGTATTATGAAAAAACTTGTAAGAACCAAAAAAGGCGTTTTTGCCGGTGTGTGCGGCGGTATTGCGCAATACCTGGGCATTGACGTAACTGTTGTAAGACTTATTTGGGTAGTTGGTTCAATTATTATGGGTGCAGGCTTTTTAGGACTTGTTATCTATATCATTTGTGCGCTTATTATACCGCTTGAGGATGACATTATCGACTGAGGGCGGATGAAATATTGCGGCTTTATGTCGTTATGATGTATTTTTAAGGAGGATATATTCATTATGGAAAAGACAATGGAAAAAATTGTTGCCTTAGCCAAGTCAAGGGGCTTTGTATATCCCGGCTCGGAGATATACGGCGGTCTTGCAAATACTTGGGACTACGGTCCTTTGGGAGTGGAGCTTAAAAATAATGTTAAAAAGGCATGGTGGAAGAAGTTTATTCAGGAAAGCCCATATAATGTAGGCGTTGACTGTGCCATACTTATGAATCCGGAAGTCTGGGTTGCCAGCGGTCATGTAGGTGGTTTCAATGACCCTCTTATGGACTGTAACGAATGCCACGAGCGTTTTAGAGCCGATAACATTATTGAGGATTATAATAAGGCTAACAGCATTGAGGGCAATGCGGACGGCTGGACAAATGAGGAGATGAAGGCTTATATTGAGGAGAACAACATTCCTTGTCCAAGCTGCGGTGCGCATAATTTTACCGATATCAGACAGTTTAACCTTATGTTCAAGACCCATGCAGGCGTTACCGAGGATGCAAAGAATGTGGTGTATCTGCGTCCGGAAACTGCTCAGGGCATATTTGTAAACTTTAAAAATGTGCAGAGAACCACAAGGAAGAAAATTCCCTTTGGTATAGGTCAGATAGGCAAGTCTTTCAGAAATGAAATTACTCCAGGTAACTTTACATTCAGGACAAGAGAGTTTGAGCAGATGGAACTCGAGTTTTTCTGCAAGCCCGGTACGGAACTTGAATGGTTCTCATACTGGAAGGACTATTGTAAAAATTGGCTTTTAAGCCTTAATATCAATGAGAAGAATATGGTTATGCGTGACCATGAGCAGGCTGAGCTTGCCCATTACAGCAATGCCACCACCGATATTGAGTATATGTTCCCATTTGGTAAGGGTGAGCTATGGGGTATAGCTTCAAGGACTGATTTTGACCTTAAGGCTCATGCGGCTCATTCGGGAGAGGCTATTGAATATTTTGACGCTTCCACCAATGAGAAGTATGTTCCTTATTGCATAGAGCCTTCTCTGGGTGCTGACAGGGTTACCCTTGCCTTCCTTTGCGAGGCGTATGACGAGGAAGAACTTGAAGGCGGGGACAGCAGATGCGTACTTCGTTTCCATCCTGCCCTTGCACCTGTTAAAGCAGCTGTGCTTCCTCTTTCCAAAAAGCTTAACGAGCCTGCAATGGAAATATATAATGAACTTTGCAAGTATTTCAACTGCGAGTTTGACGATGCTCAGAGTATAGGCAAGCGCTATCGCCGTCAGGATGAAATAGGCACGCCGATTTGCATTACCTATGACTTTGACTCTGCGGAGGACGGCTGTGTTACCGTACGTGACAGGGATACAATGCAGCAGGAGAGGATAGCTGTTTCTAAGCTTAAGGATTATATTTCGGCAAAAATTGACTTTTGATTAAAAAAAAGTAAAAAAAGTGTTGACAAAGTAAAAAATTAATGTTAATATATTTCTTGCGTTCGGTGAGGGGCATACTTAAATAAGTCAAACGACTTTATTCATATCTCTTACAGACGCAAGGAAATATGCGCGATTAGCTCAGTTGGTAGAGCAGGTGACTCTTAATCACAAGGTCCGGGGTTCGAGCCCCCGATCGCGCATTGAAAAGGCGGGTCTGCTGTGCGGACTCGTTTTTTTATTGTAAATTTATGACTTTATAATAAAAAAATGCTTGCAAAGCCGTTATATATGTGATAAAATATGAACGTTGCAATGACACACGCAGGTCGTTTTGGTAAGCTGTGCCGCTTGTTAAGCGGTTCTTGTCATAAATCTGCGGAGGTATAACAAATTAAAGGAGGAAGAAATAATGAGCGTTATTTCTATGAAGCAATTGTTGGAAGCAGGTGTTCACTTCGGTCACCAGACAAGAAGATGGAACCCTAAGATGAAAGAGTATATCTTTGCTGAAAGAAACGGTATTTATATCATTGATCTTCAGAAAACCGTTAAGAAGGTTGAGGAGGCTTACGAGGCTGTTTCAAACATCGTTAAGGACGGCGGCACCGTACTTTTCGTAGGCACAAAGAAGCAGGCTCAGGACTCTATCAGAGAAGAAGCTCTCAGATGCGGTATGTTCTACGTAAACGAGAGATGGCTCGGCGGTATGCTTACCAACTTTGAAACAGTAAAGACAAGAATTAAGAGATTAAAAGAACTTGACGCTATGGTTGAGGACGGCACAATGGACTTACTTCCAAAGAAGGAAGTTGCAAAGCTTATGCACGAGAAGGAAAAGCTTGACAAAAACATCGGCGGTATCAAGGAAATGGACAGAATCCCTGATTGTATGTTCATCGTTGACCCACGCAAGGAGCACATTGCAGTACTTGAGGCACAGAGCCTTGGTATTCCTACAGTTGCTATTGTTGATACCAACTGTGACCCTGAGGAAATTGATTATGTTATCCCCGGCAACGACGATGCTATCCGTGCGGTTAAGCTTATTGCAGGTAAGATTGCCGATGCTGTTGTTGAAGCAAAGCAGGGTGCGGCACAGGACGTTCCTGCCGAGGCTGAGGCTGAAGAAAGCGTAGAAGAATAATATATATGCTGTATGAAGGCTTCAGCGTAAAAAGCTGAAGCCTTTTAGTGAGATAAGGTAATTAATAAACGGAGGTAAATTTATTATGGCTGTTACTGCTGCTTTAATTAAGGAACTTAGAGGTATGACAGGCGTTGGTATGAGCGACTGCAAGGCTGCCCTTGTTGAAACAGACGGCGACCTTGAAAAGGCTGTTGAAGTCCTCAGAAAGAAGGGTATGGCTAAGGCTGAGAAGAAGGCGGGACGTGTTGCCGCTGAGGGCTTAAGCTATGTTTATATCACAGAGGACGGCAAGGCTGCAGCTGCTGTTGAAGTAAACAGCGAAACAGACTTTGTTGCAAAGAATGATGAATTCAAGAGTTTTGTTGAAAACGTTGCAAAGCAGGTTATTAAGTCGGATGTTTCCGATATGGATGCATTTATGGCTGAGCCTTGGATTGAGGATGAGGGAAAGACCGTTAAGGAAGCTCTTGTTGAAAAGATTGCCGTAACCGGTGAAAACCTTACTATCAGAAGATTCAAGAAGTTTGCTGCAAGTGATGAGAGTGTATTTGTATCTTATCTTCATGCAGGCGGTAAGGTAGCTGTTTTACTTGAATTCTCATCAGATGTTAAGAATGATGCTCTTATCGAGGCAGGTAAGAATGTTTGTATGCAGATTGCCGCTATGAGCCCTAAGTTTGTACGCAGAGAGGAAATCCCTGCTGAATTCCTTGCTAAGGAGAGAGAAATCTTAACAGAGCAGGCTAAGGCTGATCCTAAGAATGCAGGTAAGCCTGAAAACATCATCGAAAAGATGATTGAGGGTCGTATCAATAAGGAAATGAAGGAATTCTGCCTTGTTGAGCAGCAATATGTTAAGGATGAGGATATGAATGTCGGCAAGTATGTTGAAAGCGTTGCTAAGGAAATCGGCGGCAATGTATCCATCAAGCAGTTTGTTCGCTACGAAACAGGCGAGGGCATCGAGAAGAAGGAAGAGGACTTTGCAGCTGAGGTTGCTAAGGCAATGGAAGTCTGATGGTCTGATACCTTTAAAAAATGCTTGACTGACAGATTGTTTTTTAATATAATAGAAACAGTGTTTTAGTAATTAAAGCTATACGAAGGAGGTGCTTTAATAATGAAGATGACATTCCAGCCTAAGACCAGACAGAGAAGTAAGGTTCACGGTTTCAGAAAAAGAATGAGTACTGCTAACGGCAGAAAGGTAATACTTAGAAGACGCAGAAAGGGCAGAAAGGCTTTATCTGCTTAATTATCGGATTATCCGTATTTTAAAGCCCGCCATGGAGCGGGCTTTACTTTTAAGGCTTTATTTTGTTGAACGGAGGGGCAATATATGCTTTTTACAGAGTCCCTTAAGAAAAATTATCAGTTTAGGTTTGTGTATAACAAGGGTAAGTCTATTGCCAACAGATACCTTGTTATGTATGTTGTAAAGAATAATCTGGATATTAATCGTATAGGCTATTCTGTCAGTAAAAAGGTAGGCAACAGTGTAGTAAGGAGCAGGGTAACAAGGCTCCTCAGGGAAAGCTACCGCCTTACCGAGGACAGGCTCAGCTGCGGCTATGACATTGTGGTCATAGCAAGAAGTGCAATGAAAGAGGCGTCTTTTGCGGAAGCGGACGGCTCTCTTAAGCATTTATTGAAAAAACATAAGCTTTTAAAAGAAATTTGATTGTATTTTATTGAACGGTATGTATAAGAGGGTGTTCGTATGCTGAAGAAAACGGCATTGTTTTTGATCAGGTTTTATCGTAGTTACATTTCGCCGATGAAGCTGCCCTGCTGTAGGTTTCAGCCTACCTGTTCGGAGTATGCGTATGAAGCTTTTTCAAAGTACGGCTTTTTTAAGGGGCTGTATCTGAGCGTGCGCAGGGTGCTTAAGTGCCACCCATTTCACAAGGGCGGTTATGACCCCGTACCATAACTTTTTAGGAGGAGTATATGTTAGGATTTGATTTTCTTGCGTCCACACCACAGATTTTGAAGGATCCGGGTGTTATAACGGGACCCATTGCCTGGGTACTGGGTAAAATAGTAAACTTTTTTTTCTACTTTGTTTATAATGATATTACGGTTGTCAATTCCTTGGGACTGTCAATCATATTCTTAACCATATTTGCACGCTGCCTTATGATTCCCATTGCTTATAAGCAGCAAAAGTCTATGTTTGTTATGCAAAAGCTTCAGCCGGAGCTTAAGAAGATACAGGCTAAGTATAAGGACAGGCTATCCGATCCGGAAGTGCAGAAGAAAATGAATCTGGAGACTCAGAGACTGTATACAAAGCATAATTACAGCCCATTGAGCGGATGTCTGCCTCTGCTTATCCAGATGCCCATATTCTTTGGCCTTTATTATATAATGCAGCACCCATTTCAGTATATCAATATTATTAATGATATTTATACACAGTTTTCTACTCAGGTACTTGAGTTTGCTTCGGCAGCGGGTGCTGACAGTACCATCATGAGTTTAATCACAAGCTTTGGTATTGATGCGGGTCTTGAAGCGGGAACCAATGTTAATGTTGATGTGTTCAGCAGACTTCTTAATGTACTTGACCCTGCTCAGGTTAAGCAGCTTGTGGATGAAGTTAATTCAGCTGATTTAAATGCTCTTTTTGCGGAAAAAGAGGCTATTGAAACCTTCTTGGGCATCAGCCTTACCGAAACGGTTGGTTTTTCACTTAACAGGAAACTTATCATTCCTATTTTATCAGCCGTTACCACATGGCTTTCCTCTTGGATGATGACAAGGAAAAATCCTACCACCGATCCACAGATGAAAAGCCAGCAGAGAATAATGAATATAGTTATGCCTCTTATGATGGCATGGATTACCACCGGTCTTCCCGGCGGTGTTGGTCTTTACTGGATTGTATCCAATATATTCCAGATTTGCCAACAGGCTATCATAGGTGAACATTTTAAACGTAAGAGAGAAAGAGAAGAAAATGAAAACGGGGGCGATAAAAAATGATTAAATGCTTGGAAATGACTGGTAAGACGGCTATTGAAGCTACACAGGAAGCCTGCAAAAAGATGGGCTTAAGTCTTACTGAGGTAGAATATAAGATTCTGGATGAAGGTTCCAAAGGCTTTCTTGGCATAGGTGCAAGACCTGCCAAGGTAAAGGTATGGCAGATCGGCTATGATGAGGAGGCTGAAAAGGCTAAGGAAGAGGCAGCTAAGAAGGCTGCTGAAGAAAAAGCCGCTAAGGAAAGGGCTGCCAAGGAAAAGGCTGAGGCTGAAAGGCTTGCTAAGGAGAAGGTAGCTAAAGAAGCTGCTGAAAAGAAGGCTAAGGCAGAGGCTAAGCCTGAACCTGTTAAGGCAGAAACGCCTGTGTCCACAGTCGATGAGCCTAAGGTTGAGAGACCTCAGATAACAGAACAGGACAAGGAAAAAATAATTGCAAATGCCAAAAAGTTCTTAAGCGATATATTTGCAACCATGAATCTGCAAGTTGAAATAGACGCTAAGTTTTTGGATAACAAACAACTTGTTATTAATATGGAAGGTCCCGAAATGGGGGTTGTAATAGGCAAAAGAGGTCAAACCCTTGACAGCTTGCAGCACCTTGTGGGTCTTGTGGTTAATAAGGGCGAGTTTGCTTTTATCACAGTTACCCTTGATACGGAGGGCTATAGGAAAAGACGTAAGGAAACTTTGGAGCATCTTGCAATTAATCTTGCTAAAAAGGCAAAGCATTTACATAAGAATGTGGTGCTTGAGCCAATGAATACATACGAAAGAAGAATAATCCACTCTACCCTGCAAAACGATAGGTATGTCACCACACACAGTGAGGGCGTGGAGCCTCACAGGTATGTGGTTATCACCCCTAAGAGCAGGGAAAAAAATAAATCCGAAGAATGATGTTTTTAATGCAAATATTGGATTGTTTGCTCGGTGAGCCACAACAGTTATAAACAGTATTATGTTTGCTGTTGCAATTAGATGTAAATATATTAAACATACGGGCAGCTGTGCTTACTTCCGTTGTTTCAGCTTGGAACTGTCAGTATTGTTTCGGGTAAAAAGCTTATTTGGCTGTCTGGTATAGGGCAGCCATTTTTATTAGAGGTGTAAATTTATGTTAAAGGTTAATTTGGACGATACCATAGCGGCTATTTCAACGCCGGTGGGCAGCGGCGGAATAAGTATAGTGCGTATCAGCGGCAGTGAGGCTATTGAGATTGCAAACAAGTTGTTTATTCCCCGAAAGGGCAAACCTCTTGCGGAGCGGAAAAGCCATACCATCAGCTATGGCAATCTGGTATATAAGGGTGAAGTATGCGACGAGGTTCTTGTGAGCCTTATGCGTGCTCCAAACACATACACCCGTGAAGATGTGGTGGAAATTAACTGTCATGGCGGTATCAGGGCAGTTACGGCTGTTCTGGAGGCGGTACTTAAAAGCGGAGCCAGGCTTGCGGAGCCGGGGGAATTTACAAAGCGTGCCTTTTTAAACGGCAGACTTGACCTGACTCAGGCAGAAGCTGTTATTGATATTATAAATGCCAAGACAGATAAAAGCCGTGAGGCAGCCCTTAAAAGACTGGATGGCAGACTTTGCAGAAAAATCAAGGCTTTGCGTGAGGATATACTTACTATGATAGCTCATATTGAGGCGGCTATAGACTATCCTGAGCATGATGATGAAACAATGACATACTCTATGATAGCGGATGGAGTGCATAGGGTGTCCGGGGCTGTGCAAGGTCTGATTGACGGTGCTGACATAGGAAGGATATACAACGAGGGTATCAAGACGGTTATTCTGGGCAGACCAAATGTGGGCAAAAGCTCTCTGCTTAATGCGGTTATTGATGAGGAGCGTGCAATAGTTACGGATATTCCAGGTACAACAAGGGATGTGCTTGAAGAACTTATAAATATAGGGGGTATCCCACTTAAGCTGATTGATACGGCAGGCATAAGGGATACAGATAATGCAATCGAAAAAATAGGCGTTGAAAAAAGCCGTAAGCTTGCGGAAGAGGCTGATTTGGTGCTGCTTATGCTGGACGGTTCAAGGAAGATGACCGATGAGGACAGGGAACTCATTTCTCTTTCGGAGAATAAAAAGCGTATTATTTTGATTAATAAAACCGATTTGGAACAGAACATAGCCTTAGATGAGATTAGTACCCTTGACCCCATATTTGTATCGGTTAAAACCGATATGGGTATTGAACAGCTTTATGACAGAATAAAAGAGATGTTTCTTAAGGGGGATATAGCCGAAAATGACGAGGCGCTTATTTCAAACGAGCGCAATAAAAACAGTTTATATAAGGCTAAGCTCCATCTTGACAATGTTCTTGAAACGGTAAACAACCGTATGCCGGAGGATTTTATTTCAATGGATTTAACACAGGCATATGAATCTTTAGGCGAGATAACAGGTGAGTCCCTTGAGGAAGATATAATAGATAAAATTTTCAGTGAGTTTTGTTTGGGTAAATAAGTTTTGAGGTGAATTAAATGTCGCAATTATACGAGGCGGAAAGTGCCGACGTGGTGGTTATAGGCGCAGGTCACGCAGGCTGTGAGGCAGCTCTTGCAGCCGCAAGACTGGGGCTTTCCACGATAATTTTTACCATTAATCTGGACAGTATAGGTATGATGCCCTGTAATCCCAATATCGGCGGCAGCTCAAAGGGTCATTTGGTGAGGGAGATAGACGCTCTGGGTGGTGAAATGGGTAAAAATATCGACAAGACCTATATACAAAGCCGTATGCTTAACTTAGGCAAGGGTCCTGCCGTGTACTCTCTCCGTGCACAGGCGGATAAAAACCGTTATCATATGGAGATGAAACGTACCCTTGAAAATACCGACAACCTTTACGTCAGACAGGGAGAGGTTGTGGATATACTTACAGATGAAAATAATAATGTGACAGGTGTTGTTACCGAGTCAAATGCCCTGTATCCATGCCGTGCCGTGGTTATTTGTACAGGGACTTATTTACAGGCACGCTGCCTTTACGGTGATACCATTATTCAGAGCGGTCCTAACGGACTTCGTGGCTCATCCCATTTAAGCGAGTGCCTTAAGAGGCTGGGTGTGCCTCTTATGCGTTACAAAACAGGTACCCCCGCAAGGATTGATAAGAGGACTGTTGACTTCAGTAAGATGCAGGAGCAAAAGGGGGATGAAAAGCTGGTTCCCTTCAGCTTTGAAAATCGTCCCGAGGATATAGCAAGGGAACAGGTAAGCTGTTACCTTACATATACCAATCAGAAAACTCATGATATAATCAGGGCTAACCTTGACAGATCCCCTTTGTATTCCGGGGTTATTGAGGGTACGGGTCCAAGATACTGTCCATCTATCGAGGACAAGGTGGTGCGCTTTGCGGATAAGGACAGACATCAGATCTTTATTGAGCCTGAGGGTGAGGATACCAATGAGCTTTATGTTTCGGGTATGAGCAGCTCACTGCCGGAGGATGTTCAGAGGGATATGTACAGAACATTGCCCGGACTTGAACATTGCCGTATTATGCGTACAGCCTATGCCATTGAGTACGACTGTATAAGCGCCAATCTCCTTAAGCTCAGTCTTGAGTTTAAGGACATACACGGACTTTTCAGCGCAGGTCAGTTCAACGGTACTTCAGGGTATGAGGAAGCTGCTGCACAGGGCTTAATCGGAGGAATTAATGCTGCCATGTACTGTATGAGCAAGCCTCCCCTTATCCTTGACCGTTCACAGGCATATATCGGCGTGCTTATTGATGATATTATTAACAAGGAAAGTCGTGAACCCTACAGGATGATGACTTCAAGGGCGGAATACAGACTGCTTTTAAGACAGGACAATGCGGATCTGCGCCTTACGGAGATAGGTCATGAGATAGGACTTATCAGCGATGAGCGGTATAATAGATTTTTGGAGAAAAAGCAGAGCATAGAGAAGGAAATAAAGCGTGTCAACGGTGTAAACATTGCCCCTTCGGAAAAGGCCAATGACCTCCTTACTTCCCTTGGCACAGCCGAGATTTCCACCGGTGCAAAGCTCAGCGAGCTTATCCGCCGCCCGGAGCTTACCTATGACCTGCTTGCGCCTATTGATGAGGCTCGTCCCGAACTCAGTGATGAAGTGAGGGAACAGGTTAATATACAGATTAAATATGACGGCTATATCAAGCGTAAGTTAAAACAGGTGGAACAGTTTAAAAAACTGGAGGAGAAAAAAATTCCCGAGGATATAAATTACGATGAGGTTATGGGTTTAAGGATAGAGGCAAGACAAAAGCTTGCTGCCGTAAGACCCGTAAGCATCGGACAGGCGAGCCGTATAAGCGGCGTCAGCCCCGCTGATGTGAATATGCTTTTGGTACACTTGGAAAGGTAAGGCAGGGTGAGGAAATGAAGGAGTTTTTGAAACAGATTGTTGAGGAAATGAATATTCCTGTTGCCGATGACAGGCTGGATATGCTTGTAAGGTACAAGGAACTGCTTGCAGAGTGGAACGAAAGGATGAATTTAACCGCCATTACCGAGGACAGGGAAGTTGCGGTCAAGCACTTTGCCGACAGCCTTTCCGTGCTTAAGGTCAGGGATATATCGGGCAGAAGCGTTATTGATGTGGGCACCGGTGCGGGCTTTCCCGGGCTTGTGCTTAAGATAGCGGTGCCTGATATACGGCTTACACTTCTGGATTCACTTAATAAGCGTATTGGCTTTTTGCAGGCAGTATGTGATGAGCTGGGACTTAAGGACGTCATATGTATTCACTCAAGGGCAGAGGAAGGGGGACAAAATCCGGATTTAAGGGAAAAATTCGATATTTGCGCCTCCCGTGCCGTTGCAAGGCTGAATGTGCTTGCGGAATATGACCTGCCTTTTGTTAAGGTAGGCGGCGAAATGCTAGCCCTTAAGGGACCTGCGGCGGATGAGGAAATAGAGGACGCAAAGCCTGCCGTTAAACTGCTTGGAGGCTCTGTTGAAGAAGTCAGGGTGGTTGAACTCCCCTTTTCGGAGCTTAAGCATCGCATTGTGGTAATAAAAAAGGTTGAAAATACGCCTAAAAAGTATCCTAGAAATGCAGGTAAAATTAAAAATTCACCCCTTTGAACAATATGTGTTAAACCGCAGATTTGAAATAAGTCTGCGGTTTTTTTTTGCTCAAAAGCAGAGGTAATCAAAGTTGACATTTTTTTGTTATTTTATTGTCAAATGATGTATATTGTGTTAATATTAAATCAGAGATAAGAAATGTTTTAAAAGATAGGGAGGTGAATGTATATGAAGAAAATTTTCTGCCTTTTAATTGCATTATCCCTTATTGGCTGCGGTACTGTTCAGCCCGAAAATCAGACGGAACTGACTGCACAGAGTGAGGCATCGGAAGAGGTTGAGTATATAGTTGACAACAGGAGCTTTGATTCTTCACGGATAATTGGCAGCACGGGGAAAGCTCTTATAGATTATTCCG
>CALWRD010000076.1 GCA_944383875.1 uncultured Clostridia bacterium
AACCCTGCCGCCAAAGCCTATAATGTTTCCGTATACATTAATAATGGGGAACATCAGCCTGTTAAAGAACTTATCTCTGTATGAGCCGTCGTCTCTTTTGATAACAAGTCCGCTTTTTAATATAATATCCTCATCATAACCCTCTGAAATCAATCTTTCATACAAGGCAGCCGTAGTTATTGGCGAATAACCCAAACCAAACTTGATCCTTGCAGACTTGGTTACCTGTCGTTCGTCCAAATATCTGACGGCATTTCTGCCCTCCGGAGAGTTAAGTTTTTCGTAGTAAAATTTGGCTGCGCTGTTATGAATATCATACAGTTTTTGCCTAAGCTGCTTTTTATATTCAAAATCAGGCGAATATGTAGTTTCCGGAAGGGTATAATTAATCCTGTCCGCAAGATATTTTACCGCATCCTGGAAGCTGTAATTTTGATGCTGCATAAGGAAACTGTAAACATTTCCGCTTGCGCCGCATCCAAAGCAATGATAAAACTGATTTTCCCTATTTACATTAAAAGATGGAGTTTTTTCCTTATGAAAAGGACACAAGCCCACATATGAGCTGCCGCTTCGCTTTAAGTGAACAAAGCTGCCGATAACATCCACTATATCGTTGCCCATACGTACCTCGTCCAAAACCTCACGAGGATAATACATATCATTCACTTCCTTGTAAATAAAAGAAAGATATTTTTCGCTTTCTTTAAGTTAAATTCGACACATTAGGCTTAAATCCTTTATTTTTTTTAAATTTTCAACTCTTTGTAAAGTCTTTGTGCAAATCTGTCAGTCATACCTGCAATATAATCGGCAACTACCAATTCTTTAGGTTCACCTTGCTTATACATATGTAAAAATTCCACAGGCATTTCATCAAAGTTTGCCATATAATATTTATATATTTTGCTTAAAAACACCCTGTAATGTTTTCTTTCTTCCGCAAGCTTAGATGAGTTGTAGACATTTTTGAACATAAAGGCTCTAAGCCTATACATACTGCTCTTTATTTCACTGTCCATAATAATATCGTTTTTGTCCATACTGTTTTCAATAACATTTGTTATAAGACAGTTAATACGTTTTTTAAATGTATCACCAAGGAGCTCAACACAGTCTACGGGCAAATCATCCTCCGAAAGGATGCCGGCTCTGACTGCGTCGTCAATATCATGGTTAATATATGCTATCTTATCCGAAAGCTGTACCACTTTTCCCTCCAGAGTGCATGGTGAACCTGCTCCTCTGTGATTTAATATACCGTCAATTACTTCAATGCAAAGATTTAAGCCCCTGCCGTTTTTTTCAATCTTCTCCACCACTCTTACACTTTGTTCATTATGTCTGAATCCACCCGGTACAACATCATTAAGATCTTCTTCACCCAAGTGTCCAAAAGGTGTATGTCCCAGGTCATGTCCGAGGGCAATAGCCTCCGTCAAATCCTCATTAAGGCGCAGCGCCCTTGAAATGGTTCTTGCTATCTGTGAAACCTCCAGAGTATGAGTAAGCCTTGTCCTGTAATGATCCCCTTCCGGAGAAATAAAAGCCTGCGTCTTATGCATCAGTCGTCTGAACGCCTTGCTGTGTATAATTCTGTCTCTGTCCCTTTGAAAGCAAGTGCGTATTTCACAAGGTTCCTCGTCCCTGAGTCGTCCCAATGACTCACAGCTTTTGACAGCATACGGACTTAAATACTCTCGTTCCAAATTTTCAGTATATAACCTGATATTCATTAGCTCACCTCCGAAAACCCGAAATCAATTCACCTATATTATAATAATTCTTTACCCGTTTAAAAATTCCTTTTTTTCAACCAAAAATGCACCATAATGCGGCAAATTATGGTGCAAAAAAACTAACATATTATCGGCTGAAGCTGCTTACCCTCACAAGCAGACTCTATAGCCGGAAGTATTTTATCAAAATGTGCAATCATTGACATAGGCTTTTTAATGCAGTCATCCTGACCAAATGGTACAAAATATATATTTTTCCTTATTATAAGTCCGCCTATATTTTGTAAATTTACACCAAGCGCATCGTTTGTTGCAAGAGCAATGATAAGCGGTCTGTCATTTCTGAGATGTGCTTTGCATGCCATCGTTACAGCACCGTCAGTTATTCCGTTGTTAAGCTTAGCAAGTGTATTGCCGGTACATGGTGCAACAAGCATTGCGTCAAGCATTTTTTTGGGTCCGATAGGTTCTGCTTCAGCTATGGTTGTAATGGGTTCTTTCCCGCAAATTGACTTAAGCTCCTCATAAAAATCCACACTTTTACCAAATCTTGTATCATTGGAAAGGGCTGCCTCGCTCATTATTGGATACAAATTTATTCCCATATCCGCTAACTGCCTTATTTTATCCATAACAACAGCGTAGGTACAAAAGGAGCCGCACATACATATACCCAGGTTAAAACCTTTAAAGTTCATATTATCACCCCTGTGTATACTATGCCGGTGACTCCCTTTAAGTTACCCCATATTGCTGATTGATATGTTAATTACAGCATCCTTAAGCACCTGAGCAGCCGTATACGGCGCAACCCTACCAGGTAAACCCGGACAATACAACGCCTTAATGTTTAAATTCCTTGCATAGCTGAAATCCGTTCCTCCGGGAGCCTGTGCAAGGTCTATGAGAAGTGTATCTCTGCTAAGTTTTTTAAGTACATCTCTGTTTAAAACAAGCGCAGGTATTGTATTGAATATAAAGTTAAAATCACCTATGTAGCTTACCAATTCCTTAAACGGAATTGGGTTATATCCGTATGCGGTTATGTATGCCCTGTCTGACTCTTTTCTATAGGTTACACTGACCTGTGCACCTATACCCTTAAGCATATTGGCAAGTATTTTCCCACACCTTCCATATCCCAGAACGATTGCTTTACTGCCAAATATTGTCCTTTCACTTTCCTCCATTGCAGTCTGTATAGCGCCTTCGGCAGTGGGTATAGCATTTAACACAGCAACTTCCTCCATTTCGAAAAAATCATATACTTTTATGCCATATACAGATGCTGCTGATCTTACATTTTCTGTCATTACTCCACCTATAAGTATTCTATCACTGCATTTATCCATCTCTGAAGTAAGCTCCTGTAATTCAACGCCTTCCCCTTCAGGCAAAAAAACAGTCTTGCCATCCTTACTGCATGGAATCGGAGCTATTATCACATCACTGACCTCTGTCAACCCTGCCACATTTTCCACTGTATTTACAGAAAAGCTGTTAGCATAACAATTAACACAGTATCCGTCTTTTTTTAAAAGTTCCGACAAAATTTTGTATCTGAAATCTCCGCCTAAAATACCAAATTTTATTCTGCTCAAGCTATCACCTCTTTAATTAAACTTATGCCGCTTGAACATATTTATTACATAAAACCGGACTTTAGTTTATTTCCGACACATTATGTAGTTTGCTCATAAGAAACATTTTCAACAGTCTGTCGTTCCAGTTCGGTTATTGAATTTACACTGTATTTAAAGCTGATACTTTCACCTGTTTTAAGCTGAGACGGATTGTCCAGATAAAAATATCTTTCAACTCCTCCCATATCCATTACGGCACCTTCTTCATCAACACTGACTACCACAGCTCCCACTATTGAAGGCGTTTTATCCACAACAGATTTAAAGGCAAGTATTTCCTTATCACGCAAAAGCACAGTAAGGGTACAATCATTATACTCGAAGTCCTCACAACATTCATAGCTGAGCAGTCCTCTGTCAGTCATAACAAACCTGTCCCCCAACGCTGAGCAGTTTTTTCCTGTGGCAAACGGCACAATGTTGCAGCTTACAACTGTGTTATTGCCGCTAAGCTGCATTGTCCTTTCAAATACTTCCGTCCACATTGAAGCAGAAATTGGTTTTTTTCTGTCCTCGTGATTATATTGCAGCTTAAGAGTGCCCGTTTTATCCAACTTGTTTAATAAAAACTGAGCCTGCTCAAGGCTCAGATAAGTATCCGGTTCAAAATGTGTTTCGTCTGCACCGCTTATAAGTCCTGCATTAAAAGCCGCATTTATGTACTTATCATAGGGCTGATTAACCGACGTATCCTCAAAAACAATCGTTCTCTCCATATTTTCAATGGCGTTAATATCATACACCGTCAGTGCAAGCATCTTAGCTACCTGTGAACGCTTAACAGGCACATCATCACCAATCGTGCCCTCTGTCACTGTACCATCCGAAACACTGTCATCCGAACTATTTCCGCAGCCTGCTATAAGCAGCAAGCCAAAACACACCATAGCAATTAAAAATATTTTTCTCATAAGCTCGTCCTCCTCCTGATCAGATGGGGGTACCGCTCCCCGCCGCAGGTACCGAATTTTGCTTCATCGCCGTATGCGTAAGGGTCATGTCCCATCTGTTATATACTTTATTCGGAGGATAAGCAAATTATTACCTATCTGCCAGTATTTGTTCAATCATTTTTGCAACACCGTCATTATAATTGGTATCCGTTATAAAATCGGCAGCCTCTTTACAGCCTTCAGTGCAGTTTGCAACTGCAACTCCAAGACCACATTCCCTCAACATATCAATATCATTGTCGGCATTACCGAATGCCACACACTCAGAAAGCTTAACTCCAAGTATTTCACACAAGTAAGCAAGCGCTGAGCCCTTGCCCGCATCCTTGTAGGCAATCTCCACAAGGTACGGAACGGAGGATGTAATGTATATGTCATTGTCAATATTTTTTATATAATCTGCCACATACTTCCTTTCATCCGGCTTACCTACAACTATATCTATACTGTCCAGTCTATCAGCATTGCTTATAATAAAATCCTTCATATTATCAATAGGTTTTCTTGTATTTTTAATATAATTTACAGCCTTTGGGGAAGATCCGAAAGCAACAGGGTTTTCAACATACTTGCAATCTGCAAATGCTTCTCCGTCAATAAACACTTCAAAAACCACATTAAATAACTTTTGTAAGGATAATATGGATATAACAGACTTATTAA
>CALWRD010000077.1 GCA_944383875.1 uncultured Clostridia bacterium
GTATTCTTGCAAAATCGGCAGTCATAAAATCAGTAGTGGTTACACCTCTGAGAGCAAGGGTGTAATCATAGGTTCTGCTATCACCCATAACACCTACACTTCGCATAGAAGTAAGCACAGCAAAATACTGGTTAATATCCTTATCCATACCGACATTTGCTATTTCCTCTCTAAAGATGTAGTCGGCGTCTTGTAAAATAGCAATTTTTTCCTGAGTAATATCTCCGATAATTCTGATTGCAAGACCCGGACCGGGAAATGGCTGACGCCAAACGAGATAATCAGCAAGACCCAGCTCAATACCGAGCTGTCTAACCTCATCCTTGAAAAGCAGTCTGAGAGGTTCAACAATTTCTTTAAAATCAACATAATCAGGTAATCCGCCCACATTATGATGACTTTTAATCACTGCCGCATCACCGCTGCCGCTTTCAATTACATCAGGGTAGATGGTTCCTTGCGCAAGGAAATCAACCTTACCTATCTTTTTAGCTTCGTCCTCAAAGACACGTATAAATTCTTCACCGATAATTTTTCTCTTTGTTTCAGGATCGCTTACACCTTTAAGCTTGCTTAAAAATCTTTCTCCGGCATTTACCCTTACAAAATTTACATCCCAGTCCTTAAACGCTGCTTCAACTTCGTCACCCTCATTTTTGCGCATAAGACCATGGTCAACAAAAATACAGGTAAGCTGATTGCCTACAGCCTTTGACAAAAGCGCCGCAAGTACAGAGCTGTCAACGCCGCCGGAAAGAGCCAGCAGCACTTTACCGTTACCGACTTTTTCTCTGATATCCTTAATAGCGGTCTGAGCATAATTGCTCATACTCCAATCACCGCTGCATTTACATACTTCATAGAGGAAGTTATGCAGCATTGCAGTTCCGTTTTCTGTGTGCATAACCTCAGGGTGATACTGGATACCGTAAAGCTTAGCGTCTGTATTCTGCATAGCTGCAACGGGGCAATCAGATGTATGTGCAACAGATTCAAAGCCCTCAGGAAGTTCACTTATGTAATCTGTATGACTCATCCAAGTAACAGACTTGTCCTTAAGTCCCTTAAATAATGGTGAGTTAACATTAAATTCAGTTTCGGTCATACCGTATTCACTTGCATTTTCAGCAGCCTGAACCTTACCTCCAAGAGTATATGCCATAAGCTGACAGCCATAGCAAATGCCAAGGATAGGTATACCAAGCTCAAAAATAGCTTTGTCAACCTTAGGAGAGTCCTCAAGATATACGCTGTTTGGACCACCCGTAAATATAATTGCCTTTGGATTTAACTTTTTAATCTCTTCCAAATCCGTCTTATATGACTTAACCTCACAATATACATTACACTCACGCACCCTACGTGCAATAAGCTGATTATACTGTCCGCCGAAGTCAAGCACAATAACTAACTCATGCATCCGCAAATTCCTCCGTTAAATATTAATCATAATAACACAAAACACCGCATACAGTGTTTTAAAAGCAGTAGAAATTACCCTTTATTAAAAAAGTCACAAGTTTTGACATTTAAACCCTGAGATTTATTTCATTACTCTATTTTATATTATAAAATAAACCGAGCATTTTTGCAACCGACTATTTCCTAAACATTCTCTTTGGTGTGAGATCAGCATAAAAGGCTTTGAGCATTTTTTCATTTGGTTCAATAATAAATCTTTTTCGTTTTCCTTTATATGTGGCAACAAAGACATATGTATTGCCCAGCACTTCACCGCTGCCAAAATCTTCTGTCGGCAGCTTATCATACATGGACAAATGCTCCTTATCATCAATATGTGCCATAATCTCGATTTCAGCAACATTTATGCTGAAAATCTGTTTACGCTTTGATCGATTTTTGATAATATCAACATCAAAAGTATCCTCTGTATAAGAATACTCATACTCAACATTTACCTCCTGAAATTTTCGATAGGAAAATATCACTATTATGCCTATTAAAATAAGTGCCAGCAAGGTAAATGATGAGCTTAATTCCTGATTTCTGTAAGCAGCCGTTCCGCAAAGCTGCCAGATAAATACAGAGGCTACTATAGCTATCGCTATTATGCGCAGCCTTTTTTTCCTGTCAGCCTCTGAATAATTTTTTTTAATAAGCTGTTCGTTAAAAAAATCTCTCATTTATACCTCACTTACTTATTCTTCAACTTTAGTGCTTTCCTCTTCATCACTTTTTCTTCTGACTCCTAAGTTAAGCTTACTTGCAAGTCCCGGAACCATATCAATAAGCTTATTTACAGCATTTTGGTTTTTGATGTTGACCATTTGTATGTCGCCCTCTTTATTGATAACAATAACTGCTGATGGTGATATTTTGGCACCAAGACCTCCTGCTCCGCTTTCCTTTTTTTCCTTATCTACGGCATTGTCTTTTGAACCTGCGCCGACACCAAATGCAACGTCAACAAGCGGTATTATTATCATATCGCCTATACTCATAGGCTCGCCGACAACAGTCTTGGTAGTAAGAAAATTTTCCACTTTACTAAACAATGTTTCCAAATTTTCATTAAGATTACTCATAATAGCCTTCATCCTTTCAGAGTTGTTTTTATGAATGTCCCACAATTTTTACTGCGAGATATATACCTTTTCATTGCAAACCAAGCTGTTTTGCAATGAATTATCCTTTATACATGTATATCCATAAAATTATATACTGTCATTGTTGTTAGAATTTAATATCTTTAAAATAAGGTTCCGGACAGGTTTTTCAAGTATTACTTTAATAATCGGCATCAACAAACGCAAAACACAGGTTTTACCCTTAATATAACCATTTCCGTTAAGATATTCACCGTCAAAGTATCCTCTTAAGTTAACATCAAACGGTAGAAAAGCTGTTGCTGCCGTACTCCCGCCAAGCACCATGCCTGTAAGTGATGGGTCATCAAATCCGAAGGTAATATCAGCTTCCATTTTTTTCAGTCCCAAAGATTTAACAAATCTCAGCAAAAATCTTTTAAAAGGACTAAAGAGGTGTTTTACATCATACTCATTATAATAATAAAATATTTTCTCAAAAGCATCTTTTAATCTATCGACTACAGACTTATTCTTTGCCGATTTTTTTAATTTATGTTGCTTTTCTTGATCAGCTTTTTTCCTTGGTTCATTTTTTTCATTTTCAACCGAGGCAATCTTTACAACCGATTTGCTGTCGTTGTTTTTATTTCTTTTTCCTGCTATAATTCGCTGTATGCGCTTTTTCATGGGACATCTTGCATTGAACTTAAAGTCATTGCCATTATAACTTACCTCAAAGCGAACCAAACCAAAAAGCCAGCTTACAAAAGCATTTGCAGTACTTTCTTCGGCAGAATATGCTCCCTTTGCCTCATACTTAACAGAGTTAAAGAGAAGCAACAAAAGCAGAATTATTAATATGGCAAGAACTATTAATATGGCTATGCCGATATACTTTAATACCATAACCAAAACAGCAATCCATCCCATTAAACCACCTACAACGAATTATTATAGTAATACTCCTTCATTCCCGCCAGACTGTCATTTTCTTTAAGCCACAACTTAATTATTTCAGCCACGGCAGCCTTTGCATCCTTCTTACATTTAAAAAGCGCAATAACCGCATAATCCCGTTTTTGGTTATATTCCTTAAGACGCTCATAGGTACTCATTATTTCAAATAAATTAGGTGCTGACGGACGGACACAGACTGCAAAAATATTATGGAACCCCACACCGCTTTTAAGCCTGTCAACTTCACCATCCTCCAAATCCGGACCCAAATACATATCTTTATAATATCTCATAGGCATTATTCAATCTTAATACTTCGAAAATCCGCAAAGCCTCCGGTATTTTCTCCTTTAAAATTTACGCAGTATATTCCGACACGAGCACCAACCCAACTTTTTCTTGAAACATGATAATTGCATGGTATACCAAAACGTGCATAATTGTCCCCGTCATAGCTGTAGTAAAAGGTTATTGTACCGGGGTATTCCATTGTTATCTTAAGATAGATGAGTGACAGCTCTGTCTTAACTTTCATATTTCCCAAGACTTCCTCCGGCATATTACTGCCGAAGGCTGAATCGTATTCATAGCTTACTGCCTT
>CALWRD010000078.1 GCA_944383875.1 uncultured Clostridia bacterium
GCTGCCTGTGGAGCATCAAGGAGCTTTTTGATCAGGAAAAAAGGGTTAAAGAAGGGAGATTCCCTAAAAATCCGAAACGGAAATATTGATATATCGGCGTTGGAAAACGCCTGCAAAAAAGGGAGACTCATATGAGTCTCCCTTCTGCGCTTATACAGAATCTGAATCAATCGTCATAGCGATCATCCCAGTCATCGTCATAGCGATCATCCCAGTCATCATCATAGCGATCATCCCAGTCGTCATCATAGCGATCATCCCGGTCATCGTCATAGCGATCGTCCCAATCATCATGATGACCGCCCCAGTTAAAATGATGATCCTCTATACACGCTGTTTTTGTGTGCTGATCCCAGCGTATGTTTTTACCTGCTGCTTCACCGACTGCACGCAGTGGTAAATAAAGCCTGTCATTTATTATCTGCGCAGGTACTTCGGCATATTTTACCACATCGTCATCGTAAAACTCGGAAGACCCTACTGTGATCTTTATTACATCATCGCCTGTAAGGGTCGCTGTCTTTGTGCTTTCGTCCCAGTCAACTGTGTATCCAAGCAATTCAAACACACCCCTTAAGGGTATCATAGTACGGGAGCCGATTATAACTGCTCCGCTGTCATCAAAGGCAACAGGCTGTCCGTTTACGGTCACGTGTACATCATCATCTGCAAGCACAGGTGTTGATGCTGCCAGCATAAGTGCGGTGGTAATAATGATAAGCTTTCTTTTCATGAGTGTACACCTCCTTGTTTATTTTTTATAATATGATTAGTCCATTATATCAAAGCCCATGTCAATGCCCAGCTCGGCACTGCGGCTCATAAAGGACTTAAGGGTGCTTACAAGGCTCTTATAAAGCTCAAGAGCCTGTGCATCTGCCTCTGTGGAGGCTGTAATGTCATTAAGGGCAGTAACTGCCTTGTCAAGGGCGGAATTAAATGCCTGAATAAAACTTGACATGTTTCCCGGTTCGATATTGTACAGGTCGTCCCCTGTGGTAAATGTTGTCTGTACCGTACTGTTGAGCTGTGCAACAAAGGAAGCATCTGCCGCAGCTATTATTTTATTCATTTCAGCCTTATAAGCATCTTCGGGAGCATCAAGGCTTTCGCTGTAGCGTTCCAATTCATTTTCAAGCTGATAGTCCGAAAGGGCGGTGTTGTCAAGTATTGCAATAAGGTTGTCCGCATACTCCGTTGCGGTAATCAGGCTTGTGTCGGAGGCGACAGCCTTTGCCATTTGGATATATTCAGCCCTTGTGCCTCTGCGGTCCTCTATGTAGTCCTCGTATTCATCGGCTATGCCTGCCAGAAGAGAAACGCTGAATGTATCGGAAACAAGCTTTTGAATGTCACTTGTATCCACGGTTACCTGCTCCTGTGCCGCCTGCTCTGTCATATCCTCAAAGTCGCCTATATAGGCTGTCTTGGTAACGGAGTCCCAGCGCACATCCATATCCGCAGCCTCGCCTATGGCACGCAGGGGAAGATAAAGTCTGCCGTTTATTATCTGTGCGGGCACTTCGGAGTATTCCCTGTCGTCTCCCGCATAAAATACGTTTGAGCCTGCGGTAATCCTTATTATTTCTTTACCCGCAAGGGTGGCGGTTTTGGTGGCGCCGTCCCAGCTGACCGTATAGCCCAGCTGCTCAAATACCCCCCTTAAGGGTATCATTGTGCGGGAGTCGATTATTACCGCTCCGCTGTCGGCAAAGGTTACCGGTGTGCCGTTTACGCTTACATTAACGGTATCATCCGCATATACGGGCGCAGCTGACATAAGCATAAGGGCAGCCATAGCAAATGCAATTCTTTTTTTCATAGTATTTCACCTCTTTTTATGGATTTGGTTTCCTTGTATATCTATTATATAATTTATTTCCTATGATTTCAATAGATTATTTGTAATAAAATCTTTTTCCCGTGCACTAAAAAAAGCACTTCCGCAGTTTGCCTGCGAAAGTGCCTTTAAATGGGGAATCAGATATTATCTTGCAAGGGAAGTGAGCATTTCAACGGTATCGGGGTCGTAATGGGAGAAGAAGGAGCTTTCGCTCTTATCAAGGGCTGCTATCTTTGCCATATCCTCATCGTCAAGCGTAAAGTCAAAGATATTGAAGTTTTCCTCCATTCTGTTCTTATGGGTGGACTTTGGTATAACCACGACACCGCTTTGAATCAAAAATCTCAGGGCTGTCTGTGCGGAGCTTTTGCCGTACTTTTTGCCCACTTCTACCAAAGTTTCGTTTGTGAAGTAATCGTTTTTGCCTTCGGCAAAGGGACCCCAAGCCTCTATCTGGGTATTGTATTTTTTCATTATTTCCCTTGCCTGTTTCTGCTGATTGAACACATGGGTTTCAACCTGATTTACCATGGGCTGGATTTCGCAGAAGTGTGAGAGGTCGATAAATCTGTCGGGATAGAAGTTGCTTACGCCGATGGCACGCAGTCCCCCTTCTTTGTACATTTCCTCCATAGCCCTGTATGTGCCGTAGTAATCGTTAAATGGCTGATGGATAAGCAGAAGGTCAAGGTAATCCATATCAAGCTTTTCAAGTGATTCCTCGATGGATGCCTTTGCCTTTTCATATCCTGCGTTGGAAATCCATACCTTTGTGGTAATGAAAAATTCCTCGCGGGGGATACCGCTTTTCTTGATTGCCTTACCTACCGCTTCTTCATTGCCGTATGCCTGTGCGGTGTCGATTGATCTATAGCCTACCTCTATTGCGTCAAGTACGCATCTTTCGCATTCCTCCGCATCGGGTATCTGGTATACGCCGTAGCCCAGCATAGGCATTTTGATTCCGTTGTTTAATGTTGTATATTCCATAAATGTTCTCCTTTCTTTGAGCACCGTTTTTCTTACAACTAAATATTAACATATGCCGCCTGTTCGGTGAAGAATAAAATGGTTTAATGAGTTTGAAGTTAAAGGTTTAAACGATGTTTTATATAACACATCAATCTGATTTTGGAATGCTCTTGTACTATTAACTTAAATTATGGGTTTTGGTAAAACTTAAAGTAAAAAAAATTTCGTTGTTCTTTTCGACAAAGAGTGGTAAATTTTCTTTGTTGCAAAGAACAATGAAAAAGTTTTTAATTAGATTTTACAAAAACCTATAGGTTGTTACAGTTATGTTACCAAATTGGATTGACATATTTTATATAAAGTTTGCTATTGACATAGCTTTGCAAGTGGATTATAATTAGGGCAGTTGAAAATGATGATGAGGACAGTAGGCTGTTGCAAGTGTATTCAGAGAGGGGCTGTAGGCTGGAAATGCCCCTGCACCTATGGCTGAAAACCACCTCGGAGTGACTTTAATACAGTCCGGTTAATCCCGTTAAAGATTTTTGAGTGGTGCTTTATGCACAATTAAGGTGGAACCACGAGCCTATGCCCGTCCTTAAAGGATGGTATAGGCTCTTTTTATTTCTATTAAGGAGGATAAACAGATGATTAATGTAACACTTAAGGACGGCACTTCCAAGCAGTATGAAAAGGGCGTTACCGTATTGGATGTGGCTAAGGATTTAAGCGAAGGACTTGCCAGAAATGCCTGCTGCGGCATTGTAAACGGCGAAGTTGAGGACCTGAGGTTTGCCCTTAACGATGATTGCAGCCTTGAGATATGCACTTTTGACAGCGACGAGGGCAGAAGGGCATACAGACACACCTGTTCACATATACTTGCTCAGGCGGTAAAGAGGCTTTACCCCGAGGCTAAGCTTGCCATCGGACCTTCCACTGCCGACGGTTTTTACTACGACTTTGACGATGTTGTCTTTAGCCCTGAGGATTTTGAGGCTATAGAAAAGGAAATGAAGAAGATTGTCAAGGAAGCCCTTCCTATCGAAAGGTTTGAGCTGCCACGTGCCGAGGCAATCAACTTTATGAAAGAGAAGAATGAGCCTTACAAGGTTGAGCTTATTGAAGATCTGCCTGAGGATGCTGTTATTTCCTTCTATAAGCAGGGTGAGTTTACCGACCTTTGCGCAGGTCCTCACCTTATGAATACAAAGACGGTTAAGGCTTTCAAGATAACCAGTGTTGCAGGTGCATACTGGAGAGGCAATGAAAAGAATAAGATGCTTGTACGTCTTTATGCAACCGCCTTCACCAAGGCGGCTGACCTTGACGCCTACCTTAATATGATTGAGGAGGCTAAAAAGCGTGATCACAGAAAGCTTGGCAAGGAGCTTGGTCTTTTCTGCCTTCTTGACGAGGGTCCCGGCTTCCCATTCTTCCTTCCAAAGGGCATGGTGCTTAAAAACGTGCTCCTTGACTACTGGAGGGAGATACACAAAAAGGCAGGCTATGTTGAGATACAGACTCCTATGATGCTTAATCGCCAGCTTTGGGAACGTTCCGGTCACTGGGATCACTACAGGGAGAATATGTATACCACCGTTATTGATGATACGGACTTTGCAATCAAGCCTATGAACTGCCCCGGCGGTATGCTTGTTTATATGCAGAATCAGCATTCCTACAGGGATCTGCCTATAAGAATGGGTGAGATCGGTCTTGTACATCGTCACGAAAAGAGCGGCGCTCTCCACGGACTTATGCGTGTACGCTGTTTCTCACAGGACGATGCTCATATCTTTATGACACCCGACCAGATCAAGGATGAAATCAAGGGCGTTGTTTCCCTTATTGATCAGGTTTATTCCCTCTTTGGCTTTAACTATCATATTGAGCTTTCCACACGTCCCGAGGATTCCATGGGCAGCGATGAGGACTGGGAGAGAGCTACTGACGGTCTTAAGGGTGCCCTTGACGAGCTTGGCAGGGATTACGAAATCAACGAGGGTGACGGTGCATTCTACGGTCCTAAGATTGACTTCCATCTTGAGGACTCTCTCGGCAGAACATGGCAGTGCGGTACTATCCAGCTGGATATGCAGCTGCCTGAAAGATTTGAGCTTGAATATACCGACCGTGACGGTACTAAAAAGCGTCCTATTATGATACACAGGGTATGCTTCGGTTCCATAGAGAGATTTATCGGTATCCTTATTGAGCATTATGCAGGTCACTTCCCAACATGGCTTGCACCTGTTCAGGTTAAGGTACTGCCTATCTCCGAAAAGTATCAGGACTATGCCGACAAGGTTTATAAGGAGCTTGATGACAACGGCATCAGGGTTGAAATGGACGACAGAGCTGAAAAGATCGGCTATAAGATAAGAGAGGCAAGAAACGAAAGAGTGCCTTACATCCTTGTGGTTGGTGAAAAAGAGGCTGCCGACGGCACTGTTTCCGTAAGATGTAAGGCAGAGGACCTTGGCAGTATGCCTGTTGATAAATTCCTTGCGGATATTAAGGAAGAGATTAAGAATAAAACCAAGAGATGGTGATTAAGGTATAGGTTTTACCAAAAACCTATACTTATCAGTAAATTCATATACCCACAGATCTTCAGATACAAAGAGTTCTGTGGGTATCTTTATATATGATTTTTGAGTTGAAACAGGTCTGTTTACCTCTTTCCTGCGGCTTATGTCGACAGGCAGGTATTGACTTTTTAAGGAAAATCCTATATACTTTGATTATCAAAGCTTTGAGCTGCGGCTCGGCTTATTTTGTGTGGAAAGCAGGTTTGTAAGGAGGATACAATGGAAACTACTGTTGATACCGTAAACAGGCTTTTTGCAGAGGTTTTTAACGATATTGTCAAAATTGAGCAAAAGGCGCTTAAGGAAGCCGGTTTTGAGGATATTACCACTACGGAGACACACACCGTGGAGGCTATTGATTTATACGGTGACAAGGATATGTCCTCCGTTGCCGATAAACTGGATATAACCGTGGGCACGCTCACCGTAAGCGTTGCCAATCTGGTTAAAAAGGGCTATGTGCTGCGCAGCCGAAGCGAGGCGGACAGGCGAAGGGTCATTTTAAGACCCACCGAAAAGGGCAAGGCGCTTCTGGAAGCCCATCGCCGCTTTCATATGGATATGGTCAGCTCTGCGGTACTGGGACTTTCGGAACACGAAACGGAGGTGTTCCGAGGTGCGCTTTTAAACCTCAGCAGATTTTTTACGGAAAAAACAAAAAAACGGCATACTCCGGAGCTTAACTGAGGTATGCGGAAGTATCTGCGGCATCTGCCGCCGATGTAAGGAGATAAAAATGTTTAATACTGAATTTATTGCTTTTGACAGCTATGCTCCAAAGAGGATAGTTACTAATGACGATCTGTCAAAGCTGGTGGACACAAGCGACGAGTGGATCTCAAGCCGCACGGGCATCAGCCAAAGGCATATCTCCGAGGGCGAAAACACCTCCGAGCTGTGTATACATGTAGCCGAAGGACTGCTTGAAAAGAGTGGATTTACTCCGGAAGAGATAGATCTTATTATCGTTGCCACCATTACCCCCGACTATGCAACGCCAAATACCGCCTGTCTTGTACAGGCTGCATTGGGTGCGGAAAATGCCTTTGCCTTTGACATAAGCGCAGCCTGCTCCGGCTTTGTATTTGCCTCAAGCATTGCGGATAAGTATATTAAAAGCGGTATGTGCAAAAACGCACTTGTAATAGGTGCCGAAACTCTCTCAAAGATAGTCAACTGGGAGGACAGAAGCACTTGTGTGCTTTTCGGCGACGGTGCGGCGGGTGTAATTATGAGCCGCAGTGAAAGAAACTGCTACCTTGCGGAGGATATGCACTCCGACGGCAGCCTTGGACTGAGGCTTATCGGCGGTGAAACAAAGGTAAGGAATGCTTACTCATCTCCGGAGGAGACGGACAGGCATTATCTTGAAATGGACGGAAGGACTATATTTAACTTTTCCACCAAGAGGGTGCCTGCAAGCGTTAACATCCTGCTTGAAAAGGCGGGACTTACCAAAGATGATATAGATTATATCGTGCCCCATCAGGCTAATTCACGTATTGTGGAAGTGGTTGCAAAAAAGCTTGACATACCTATGGAAAAGTTCTATATGAATATTGAAAGCTACGGCAATACCTCGGCTGCCTCAATCCCTATGGCGCTTGCCCAGATGGATAAAGAGGGGCTGCTTACAAAGGGCAAAAAGCTTGTTATCACAGGCTTTGGCGGAGGTCTTACCTGGGGCAGTGCATTGATTGAGATATGACCCCTTTAAGTTAAACGATTTTAATATTTATACGTATATAATAGAAATATGTGTTTTGGAAAAAATACACATTTTATGATAAAGAGAAAGGAAATTATGAAGAGATGAAAACCAGAATTTGTGATATGTTGGGTATAAAGTATCCTATTTTTCAGGGAGCTATGGCGTGGATTGCGGACGCAAGCCTTGCCTCTGCCGTATCGGAAGCAGGCGGACTGGGTATCATTGCGGCGGGAAATGCTCCCGCAGAGGTGGTAAGGGAAGAGATAAGAAAGTGCAGGGAGCTTACGGACAAGCCCTTCGGTGTAAATATTATGCTCCTTTCCCCATTTGTTGAGGATATAGTCGACCTTGTCTGTGAAGAGGGTGTAAAGGTGCTTACCACAGGTGCCGGCAACCCTTCAAAGTATATGGAAAGATTTAAGGAAAACGGTATTCATCTTATTCCAGTGGTTCCAAGCATTGCTCAGGCACGTAAGATGGAAAAGATAGGCTGTGACGCCGTTATTGCGGAAGGTATGGAAAGCGGCGGTCACATCGGCAAGCTTACCACCATGGCTCTTGTGCCACAGGTGGTTGACGCGGTAAGCATACCTGTTATTGCCGCAGGCGGTATAGCTGACGGCAGGGGTATGGCAGCCGGCTTTATGCTGGGTGCGGAGGGCGTGCAGATAGGTACACGTTTCCTTGTGGCTAAGGAATGTACGGTTCATCAGAACTATAAAAACAGGATATTAAAGGCAAAGGATCTTGATACGGTTATAACCGGCAATATTACAGGTCACCCTGTAAGAGTTATTAAAAACCAGCTTGCAAACAGCTTCCTTTCTGCGGAAAAGGAAGAGATGGGCAAGGAACATCCGGATATGGCACGCTTTGATGTGCTTGGCAAGGGTGCCCTTCAGAAGGCTGTTAAGGAAGGCGACATGGATCACGGTTCGGTTATGAGCGGACAGATCGCCGGTCTTGTTAAAGAGGAACAGACCTGCAAGGAAATACTTGAGGACATAATGGATGGCTTCAATAAGCTTACCAAGGGACTCGAATGATATTTTAAGGAGATAATATGAAAACAGCTTTTATTTTCAGCGGACAAGGCTCCCAGTATGCCGGTATGGGCAAGGAGCTTTACGATAATTTTGACTGTGTTAAGGATATTTTTGACAGGGCGGACAAGGCTCTGGGCTTTAAGCTTACCGACATTTGTTTCGGTGAGGATGAAAGACTTAATCAAACGGAGTATACCCAGCCTGCCCTGCTTACCATGTCAACGGCTGTAAGCGCCTTGGTTAAGCAAAAGGGGCTTAAGTGCGACTATGCGGCGGGACTCAGCCTCGGAGAATATTCTGCCCTTGTGGAGGCGGGAGTAATGGACTTTGAAGAGGCGGTTTGCCTTGTAAGGAAAAGAGGTCGCTTTATGACGGAGGCGGTTCCCGCAGGCGAGGGCGCAATGTGCGCCGTGTTGAACCTTGATGCGGACAAGATACTTTCCGCATGCGAAAGCGTTAAAGATACAGGCAGATGCATGATAGCAAATTACAACTGCCCCGGACAGATAGTTATTGCAGGTGATAAGGCGGCAGTTGAAAAGGCTGCGGAGATAGTAAAGGAGATGGGAGCAAGACGTGCCGTTATGCTCAACGTAAGCGGTCCTTTCCATACCTCCCTTTTAAAGCCTGCATCGGACAAGCTCAATGAGGAGCTTAAGCACATCACCTTAAGGGACTTTAAGGTGCCTGTAATCACCAACCTTACAGCGGAGGTGGTAGGCAGCAAGGACGAAGTAACCGATATACTTACAAAGCAGGTTATGAATCCCGTTAAGTGGGAGCAGTCCGTAAGGAAGATGCTTGAGCTGGGTGTTGACACCTTTGTGGAGCTTGGACCCGGCAAGACCCTTGCTTCCTTTGTAAAGAAGGTTACCAAAGAGGCTGCCGTTTACAATGTAGAGGATATTAAGACGCTTGACAAAATGTGCGAAGGGTTGGGATTAAATGCTTAAGGATAAAACAGTTATAGTTACAGGTGCTGCTAAGGGTATAGGCAGGGCAGTTGCCGTTGCCTTTGCCAAGGAAGGCGCAAATGTGGTAGTTAATTACAGGAGTACCCCTCCCGATGAAACCGTTGCCCTTGTGGAGGCTGAGGGAGTTAAATGCCTTGCCATTCAGGCTGATGTAAGCAATTTTGAGCAGGCGGAGGCTCTTGTTCAAAAGGCTAAGGAAGAATTCGGCAGCGTAGATGTGCTTGTAAACAATGCAGGCATTACAAGGGATACCTTGCTTATGCGTATGAGCGAGGAGGACTTTGACGCTGTTATAAATACAAATCTTAAGGGCTGCTTTAATATGGTAAAGCACACCAGCAAAATTATGCTTAAGCAGAAAAGCGGCTCTATTATAAATATGAGCAGTGTGGTAGGTATATCCGGCAACGTGGGTCAGGCTAACTATGCAGCAGCAAAGGCGGGAGTTATCGGTCTTACCCACAGCGCCGCAAAGGAGCTGGCTTCAAGGGGCATTACCTGCAACGCCATTGCTCCGGGCTTTATTGAAACGGATATGACGGCAGTGCTCAGTGATAAGGTAAAAGAGGGTATTTTAAATGCCATTCCGTTAAAGAGAATGGGCGGTGCGGAGGAAGTTGCCGACCTTGCGGTATTCCTTGCAAATGCCAAGTATATCACAGGTCAGGTCATTGCCATTGACGGCGGAATGATTATGGGATAAGGAGGAGCAGATGATGGAAAGACGTGTTGTTATTACCGGTATGGGTGCGGTCACCCCTATCGGCAACAATATTAAGGAGTTCTGGGAAGGACTTAAAAGCGGCAGATGCGGTATTGACTTTATCAAAAGCTTTGATGCAAGTGAGCTTAAGGCTAAGCTGGCAGGTGAGCTGAAGGACTTTGACCCTACCGTTGCTGTTGATAAAAAAGAGGCTAAGCGTATGGACAAGTACAGCGTGTATGCTATGGTGGCATCCGCCGAGGCGGTTAAAAGCAGCGGCATTGACCTTGAGTCTATCGACCACGACCGTTTCGGAGTTATGATAGGCAGCGGCATAGGCGGTCTTTGCACCATTGAGGAGCAGGCTATAAAGATGCACGACAAGGGACCTTCAAGGATAGCGCCCCTTTTCATTCCTATGGCTATAGGCAATATGGCGGCGGGTAATGTTGCCATTGCCTACGATGCAAGGGGAACGTGTATCGACGTGGTTACCGCCTGCGCTACTTCCACCAACTGCATAGGCGAGGCTTACAGAAACATCAAGCACGGTTACACAGATTATATCCTTGCAGGCGGTGCGGAGGCGTCGGTTTGTGAGCTGGGCATAGGCGGCTTTGCAGCACTTAAGGCTCTTTCCACAAGTGAGGACCCAAAGAGGGCTTCAATTCCTTTTGATAAGGAAAGAGACGGCTTTGTTATGGGCGAAGGCTCGGGCGTTGTCTTTATGGAAACATTGGAAAGTGCACAGGCAAGGGGCGCAAAGATCTATGCGGAGGTTGTGGGCTACGGTTCAACCTGTGACGCTCATCATATTACAAGCCCTACTGTTGAAGGTCCCGCAAAGGCTATGGCTGCGGCTATGAATGAGGCGGGTGTTGACAAGAGCGAGATAGGCTATATCAATGCCCACGGTACAAGTACCGCAGCAAATGATGCCAATGAAACTGCGGCTATCAAGCTTGCCTTCGGCGAGGAGCTTGCAAAGAAGATCAACATCAGCTCCACCAAGTCAATGACAGGTCACCTTCTGGGTGCAACCGGTGCTGTTGAGGCTATCGCAAGCGTACTTGCAATGGAAAACAGCTTTGTGCCTCCTACTATCGGTTACCGGGTTCCCGATGAGGAATGCGACCTTAACTATACACCTAACGAGGGAGTTGAAAGGGATATTAAGTACAGCCTTTCAAACACCTTAGGCTTCGGCGGACACAATGCGGTGCTCTGCCTTAAGAAATGGGAGGGCTGATACTATGATGTATATTAATGACATTAAGGCTATTATTCCCCACAGGTATCCTTTCCTGCTTATTGACAGGGTTGAGGAGCTTGTTGAGGGTGAAAGAATAGTTGCATACAAAAATGTTACCGCAAATGAGGAATTTTTTAACGGACATTTTCCACAGGAGCCTGTTATGCCCGGTGTACTCATTATCGAGGCAATGGCGCAGGCAGGTGCGGTTGCTATCCTCTCCATGGAGGACTTTAAGGGCAAGACTGCATACTTCGGCGGCATAGACAAGGCTAAGTTCCGTCAGAAGGTAGTTCCCGGAGACACCCTCAGGCTTGAGGTGGAAATAATCAAGCTTAAGAGAATGGCAGGTATCGGCAAGGGTATTGCTTATGTGGGCGACAAAAAGGCTGCCGAGGCAGAGCTTACCTTTATGATTGGCTGAGGAGAGAGAGATTATGGACTTGTTTAAAAAGAAGTATGTTTCCCTCAATGGCGAAGGGGAGCAAAAAAAAGACAGCGGAAATATATTTTCCGGACTTAGCAGTGTTTTTGCAAAAAAGGAAAGCACAGAAAAGCCTGCCCCACAGCCTCCCAAAAAGGAGAAGGAAAGGGATGAGGAAGTTCCTGCTGGAAGCATAAAGTGTCCCGACTGCGGCAGCATATATGAGAAAAAGGAGCTTGGTTCCCTTAAGATTTGTCCTAAGTGTGCAAGGTATTACAGGCTTAACTGCAAGGAAAGGGTAAGGATGATAGCGGACAAGGGCAGCTTTAAGGAATTTGACTCACAGATGGAGGCAAAAAATCCCCTTAACTATCCGGGTTATGAGGAAAAGATAGCCTCTTTGCAGGAAAAGACGGGTCTGAAGGATGCGGTTATCACCGGAGAGTGTACAATAGGCGGATTTCCTGCTGTTCTGGGTGTAATGGACAGCGGTTTTATGATGGCGTCCATGGGTTCCGTGGTGGGAGAAAAGCTCACACGTGCCTTTGAATACGCTACCCAGCACAGACTTCCCATAATTGTTTTTACCTGTTCGGGCGGCGCCAGAATGCAGGAGGGTATAGTTTCCCTTATGCAGATGGCTAAGGTTTCCGCAGCTGTTGCAAAGCACTCCGAGGCGGGTCTGCTGTATATTACGGTGCTTACAGATCCTACAACCGGCGGCGTAACGGCGAGCTTTGCCATGCAGGGGGATATTATCCTTTCGGAGCCGAAGGCTCTTATCGGCTTTGCCGGCAGACGTGTTATCGAGCAGACCATCAAGCAGAAGCTGCCCGATGAGTTCCAGCATGCGGAGTTCCTCCTTGAGCACGGCTTTGTTGACAAGATAGTTGACAGGGAAGCGCTCCCCTACACCATCAGGGATATATTAAAAATTCATTGCGGAAAGGTCGGTGAGGTATGATGCCTGCATATGATAAGGTGAAAATTGCACGTAAGGTGTCACGACCTACTGCATTAGATTATATTGAGCATATTTTTGAAGGCTTTATCGAGCTTCATGGCGACAGAGGCTATCACGACGATAAAGCTGTTGTGGGCGGTATTGCCTTTTTGGGAGATATACCCGTAACGGTTATCGGCATACAAAAGGGTAAGAATATGGAGGAAAACATTGCCTGCAACTTCGGTCAGCCCCACCCCGAGGGCTACAGGAAGGCTCTCAGGCTGATGAAGCAGGCTGAAAAGTTCGGCAGACCCGTTATCAACTTCATCAATACCAGCGGTGCATACTGTGGTATCGGTGCCGAGGAAAGAGGTCAGGGAGAGGCTATTGCCAGAAATCTTCTGGAAATGGCAACCCTTAAGGTACCTATGATTTCCGTTATTATAGGCGAAGGCGGCAGCGGCGGCGCACTTGCACTTGCCTTTACCGACAGAGTATGGATGCTGGAAAATTCCGTTTACTGCGTTTTAAGTCCCGAAGGCTTTGCAAGTATCCTCTGGAAGGATGCAAAGCGGGCTGCGGAGGCTGCGGACCTGATGAAGATCACAGCAGAGGATCTGCTGGAGCTTGGTGTTATCGAAAAGGTAATCAAGGAGGCGTCAGGCGGCTGCCAGAATGATTTTGGCTTTACCGCCAACCTTCTTAAGGGCAAGCTTGAGCTTGAAATACCTGCTCTTATGCAGAAACCTTTGGATGAGCTGCTTAATGAAAGATATGAAAGATTCAGAAAGTTTGGGGAGTTTACGGAGTAAACAGATTAATTTGTAAATAAGTATAGGTTTTACAAAAACGTATACTTTGCGGCATGGAGATTCCCTGCCGCTTTTTTATGATACAGCTTAAGGAAGGTCATAAAAGAATTTCACGGGCATATAATATGGAGTGGCAGACATTATAATAGAAGAAACGGGTGAATATTTTGGCAGCAAAACGCAGAAAACGCCGTAATAAACGGCGCAGGCTCAAGCCTATATTTTTGTTTTTTATACTGGCGGCAGCGGTATTTGTTGCCATCGGAAGCAGATCGGAGTTTATTGACAGCGCCGTACCTGCCTATGCAAGGTATTATGAGCTGGCAAAGGCAAGTATTGAGCAGCGGGTAAGTCTTGCACAAAGCGTCAACATAGATGAACTCAGAGATCTGGGTACCCTTCGCAGCAGGTATTATTCTGTGGACAAGAAAACCCTTATGTCCTCGGCAATGTTCAACATTGATACACTGATGAATACGGATGTACATATAGACAGCAGTGCAGATGAGCCGAAGGTGCTGATTTTCCATACCCATGCCCATGAGATGTATGCCGACAGCACCGAAGGAGGCGGAGTGCTTGGAGCAGGTGAGCTGCTTAAGCAGACCCTTGAGGAGGAATACGGTATTAAATGCCTGCACGTTACGGAAAGCTTCGATACCGTGGACGGAAATTTGCAGATATTGGGTGCATATGAGCGTATGGAACCAAGGATAAGGGAAATCCTGGAAGAAAATCCTTCCATTGAAATGGTAATAGACCTGCATCGGGACGGAGTAGCGGAAAACGTGCGCCTTGTAAGTGAGGTGGATGGTGAAAACTGTGCAAAGATAATGTTTTTTAACGGGCTTTGTCAAAAGGTGGGCTCCGACGGCGTGCTGAGACCTGCCGACGGGCTGGAAAATCCGTATATTACGGAAAATCTTGCCCTAAGCCTTAAGGCGCAGATGACAGCAAACAATCTCTATCCGGGACTTACCCGTAAGATATACTTAAATGCTTATCGTTATTCTTTGCATATGAAGCCCATGAGTATGTTGATTGAGCTGGGAGCACAGACAAATACCGAGGCGGAGGTGCGCAACAGTGTTATACGCCTTGCAAGGATACTTTACGAAACCTCTTTCCGGTGATAGGGTTGGGGATGATATAAAAAGTGCCTAAACAAAGGGTATATTATGTGATAAAATAAGGCTGTAGAGGCAAGTGTTACAGCCTTATTTTTATGTTAATACTGTTAGTTATTCTATTAAAAGTACACAGGTGCGTACAGCTTGACAAATATGCAGACAAGTTGTATTGTGTAATACTGTTAATTCTGTCGAAGGTTTTTTGGATATATTAACAAAAAATTTAAATTTTGTTTAAATTTTGTTGACTACTTTGCCTTTTGGGGGTAAAATCAGAATAGGTAAAGGTGCGGTATGTCGATTTTTTTACAGGGCAATGTAAACTGTCGGATAGCGGCACTTTTTCTCACTTAAGCATATGCGCCTCGGCGCAGACCCCAATTATTTTTTTCGGGGCAAAATTAACCTTGGCATACGTCAAGGTCAATAGGGGTTACACTATTAATTTAAGGAGGCTAAAAAGATGAAAAGAGTTTTCACAAAACTCGCAAGAGCAGCCTTGGCGGCGGTTATGACTATGACCTGCGTTCCTGCTACGGATCTTGGGTTTATAGCTCCGCTGCGTGTTGAGGCTGCACAGAGTGATTCGGTAAATATTACCGAAGCACAGGGCTGGCTGGAAACTGCTTGGGTAGAATGGGATCTTGTAAACGGTGCAAGCAGCTACAAGGTTTACTACAAAGCATCCACAGACAGCAGTTACACTCAGATCGACGATATGCTTCTCAGAAAGTACAGTGATCACTGGAGAGCTGATATCCTTGGTCTTCCGGCAGGAAGCTATACCGTTAAGGTATCTGCTTTTAATGCAAGCGGCTCTGAAATGAGTTCTCAGGAAGCATCTGTTCAGGTAGAAGCGCAGGAAAGAAGCGGTTTTGCTTTTAAGGGAACTACTACTCCCGGTGCTTATAATGCAGACGGTTCCTTAAAGGATGGCGCACAGGTTATCTACTTTACCGATGATGACTTTGCCACAAAGCAGGTTACTCTTAATGGTAAGAACGGTGACACCGTAACAGCAGTAGGCTATGCCGATGTACTTAAGCAGCTTGCTTACGGATATAATGTTCCTACTGCCATAAGAATTATCGGTACGATTAGCGAAGACACCTATAACTCAATAGGACTCAGCAGTGAAGACTGTGCGGAGATGAAGGGTCTTGAATCCGGCTCCAACAAGAGTGACCCTACTATTGAAGTTACTATCGAAGGTGTAGGCGATGACGCTGCTATAGGCGGCGGTACTTGCTTTAACAAAGCTTCTTATTGTGAAATGAGAAACCTTGCCGTAGGCGGTTTCGGTGATGACGGTGTGGCTATGAAGTCCGCTACCTATATGTGGATACATAACCTTGACCTTATGTACCGAAACGCCGGCAGTGATACTGATCAGGCGAAGGGCGACGGCTCCATAGACCTTAAGGACGATTCTCAGTATGTAACTATTTCCTACGTACATTTCTGGGACAGCGGAAAGTGCTCACTTTGCGGTATGAAGGGTGAAAGCGGTCCTAACTATATAACATACCATCACAATTGGTTTGACCATTCAGACTCCAGACATCCAAGAATAAGGACTATGTCTGTACATATTTACAACAACTACTTTGACGGTAATGCAAAGTATGGCGTAGGTGCAGCAAACAACAGCTCTGCTTTTGTTGAAAGCAATGTTTTCGAAAACTGCAAACATCCTATGCTCTCTTCAATGCAGGGTTCCGATATAATGGAAAATGAAAAGACCGGTGAGGCAGATTTTTCCGGTGACGGTACTTTCTCCGGTGAAAACGGCGGTATCATTAAGGCTTACAACAACATTATAATCGGTGCCGATTCAAATGAGGCTACAGGTGCAAGCGAGCCTGTTTACTATGATGCAAGCGACACGGCAACAAACGGAGCTGCAACTCAGTTTGACGCTTATCTTGCAAGCTCAAGAGATGAAGTTGTTCCTTCAACCGTTAAGGGCTTACAGGGCGGTACAACTTATGATAATGAAACGCTTGCGGTAGGAAACTTAAATGCTACTCCCGAGGATGTTAATACGGTTAAGGATACTGTAACAAAGTATGCAGGACGTGTTGACGGAGGTACATTTGAGTGGACATTCACCGATGCTGATGATACAGACTCTAATGTAAATCAGGAACTTAAGACAGCAGTCCTTGACTATGTTAATACAATTCCTTATGTTTCCGTAGGACCTAATGAGGATGGCTCTTATGAGGAACCTAGTACGGAAGTAACTACAAGTGATATTGAAGAGACAACCGAGGCTACTACAAGCGACAGCGAAGATCCTACAGAGAGCACTACTCAGGCTCCCGAAGAGCCAACCGAGTCAACTACGGTTGATCCAAGCGGCGCAGCTTCAATGGGTACCTATGAGTTAGGTTCCGGTGCTACAGGCGGTGATTTCAACGTAACCGAAGACGGTGTATTCGGTAATATTGACTTCAGCGGCGCAAGAAGCGTTGACAGCAGCGGCGTTAAGTTAAGAAGTGCAAACAGCATTAAGTTCAGCTTAAGTAATGAGGCAAATATTACAATAACTCTTTCAGGAAATGCAATTAATATTACAAACGGTTCCGGTGCTGTAATAACAACTATGGATGAGGGTACACATACATATACTCTTGCTCCCGGTGCATACCAGATTGTAGGTGCAACGAACAGCAACAGTACCTTAACAAGAATAGTTCTTGAGGCTACAGGCTCAAGTGAGCCTACAACAGACTCAACAACAGAGTCTACAACCGAAGCAACTACAGCTTCTACTACAGAGAGCACAACTGAATCTACAACAGAAAGCACAACCGAGACTACGACTCAGCAGCCTGTTGAAGGTGACCTTGTAGCCCTTGACGAAAAAACATATTCAGCATCAGAGATGCTTTCGGACGCTACTCGCTTTACCGTAACAGGCAGCACATCCGCAGATCAGATTAAGATAAACGAAAGTGGTTCTGTTGTATTTAAGGTAAATGACAATGCAAATGTATCTATTACATACAAGTGCGGTTCTTCTGATTCCGCAAAGTCTGCAAGCATTTCATGTGCCGGAAAGACAGGCGAGGCCCTTGCAGGCAGCTCCGGAAGCAATCCGATTACATCTACCCTTGAACTTACAGGCTTAAGTGCAGGTGAATACACCATTACTGCAACTCAGACCGGTGGTACAACTGCACAGATCATCAGTGTGGAAGTAAGCTACAGCAGTGAGCCTGTAGACCCACCTGTTACAGAGGTAAAGGGCGATGCTAATGGCGACGATTATGTAAATGCATCTGATGTAACTTATATACTTGCTTATGCGGTAGGTAAGGAAACTACGGTTGATATGTCTGCTGACGTAAACGATGACGGCGAAGTAACTGTAGCAGATGCATATGTAATTTCCAAGTACGTGCTGGGTATTATCGATACACTGTAATTAGGGAATTGTAAATTAAGTAAATACGATTAACAATGGGAAACCATTATCGGCGAGGAGGAAATAAATGTGAAGAGGACGTTTAGTAGATTGCTGGGCGGATTTCTTGCTTCAATTATGCTTAGCGGCGTAGCAGTGGCAGGCACACCCTCAGAATCTATGGTACGCGTATATGCTGCCTCGTCAGCACTGACACTGGCTCAGGGCTGGTATGAAACCATATACGCAGAGTGGAGCAATGACGCCGACGCAGCCAATGCTACGGTTGAGTACAAGGCTTCAAGCGATTCGGCATACATCACCGTTGACAGGGAGCTTGTAAGGGCTACCACAAGCGGCGGCGGACGTGTTGATATACCGGGTCTTGCGGCAGGTGATTATGATATCAGGATAACCACCTCAGCAGGAGAGGTGCTGACACAGTCAGGTATCTCTGTTTCGGCATATGACCGTTCAGGATATGCTCATTTCAACTATTCCGAAGGCGTAGGTGCTTACAATAACGATGGTACTCCAAAGGATAATGCTATCATCGTATATGTAACCAATGCTAACAAGGATACGGTTACCATACCGGGCTATGAGGATTTTCAGGCAAGTACAGCCAATACAAATCCTGCTGTAGGTATCGGCAACATACTTAACAACAATGTGGAACTTATGAATCAGGTTACAGTAGTAGATAACCATCCACTTATATTCAGATTTATAGGCAATGTAGAGCTGCCTAAAAATCTGACTCCCCACGGTGAAAAGGATCCTGTCCTTGGCGGCAGCACAAGCGATAACGGCGCTATGGCAATCACCAAAAAGGCAAGGAATATTACCCTTGAGGGTATAGGTAATGACGCAACCATCGATGGCTGGGGATTTACCTTCTCTATGACTGATACTCAGGATCCAAGCGTTCACGGATACAGTTTTGAGGTAAGAAACCTTACTTTTGAGAACTATCCTGAGGATGCCTTGGGCTTCCAGGGTGATCAGGAGGGTACCGGTACGGATGCAACCCTTACTTTCCCTATTCAGAGGGTATGGGTGCATAACAACAGCTTCTATCCCGGCTACTGCTCAAACCCAACGGAAAGTGATAAAAAAGAGGGTGACGGCTCCTGTGATTTCAAGAGGGGTCAGTACTACACCATGTCATACAATTACTTCCAGGACTGCCACAAGACAAACCTTTTAGGTTCCGGCGGTTCCGATGTACAGTATAATATGACCCTTCATCACAACTACTACAATAATGTAGGTTCCAGACAGCCTCTTATGGCTAACGGCAACGTACATATGTACAACAACTACTTTGTAGGTGCTTCAAGTACAACCACAGACCTTAGAGAGTACGCTATGTTATTCAGCGAAAACAACTACTATGAGGACTGTAAGGATTACTTTAAGCTCAGAGATTCAACTTGTCACTTAAAGTCATACAACAATATTATTGAAGGCGGCGATATGGGCGAAAACAGCGGCAGCTACGAGGTGGTAAGCTCAAGAAGCGAAGCTGCTCTGGCTGACAACGGACTTAATTTCCCTGACGGCACTTCAATGGCAAACTTTGATACCAATCCAGACAAGTTCTACTACAGCAACGGTGCTTCCGATGTTGAGGTAATGCTTTCCGCATCACAGGTAAGGGAAGTTATCCCTACTGTAGCGGGACCTTTAAAGGACGGCAGCTCAACCGAACAGCCTGAGGCTCCCGAGGAATCAACCGAAACAACTACTCAGAACCCATCCGGCGGTGATGAGGATACGGAAACCACAACCTCAGCTCCTGTAGTAAGCGGTGGTTACGAGCACAACTTTGAAACTAACGGAACAGACAGTTCTTTCTACAGCATTACAGGTAACCTTTCAACAAGCAAGGGCAGCGTTACATACAACGGAGTAACAATTTCCCAGTGCTTAAAGCTTGAAAGCTCAACAAGCATTACATTCAACGCTCCTGCCCCAGGTACTCTTGTACTGGTACTTGGTGCAGACGATGCGGGAGCAAGGGTTAAGATTGACGGTACAAACTATGAAGCAAACTCAAGCGGTATACTTACAGCAGAGCTTGGCGCCGGCGCTCATGAGATAACCAAGGGTGACACGGCTAATCTCTTCTATATGAACTTTGCTGTAGAAGGTGAGGAAAGCAGCTCCACAACAGAGAGCACTACTGAAAGTACTACAGCTTCTACCACCGAAAGCACAACGGAAGCAACTACTGTTTCTACCACCGAAAGCACTACAGAGGCTACCACAGCTTCTACAACCGAGAGCACTACAGAGTCAACAACCGAAGCTCCTACCGAACCTCCTACAGAGGCGCCTATTTCAGGTGTGGGAGTATCTGTAGGCGATGTTCAGGGTACTGTAGGTACAGCTGTTGCCATTCCTGTAAGTGTATCCGGCATGGATGACTTTGCAGCAGCTGATCTGACTATCAGCTATGACGCATCTAAGCTTGATGTAACTTCCGTTACGCTTGGCAGCGGTCTTGCGGCAGATGCAAGCCTTGACTACAGTGCAGCAAACGGTACAATTGAAGCTGCACTTGTAAATCCACGTGATACATTAAGCGGAAATGAAATTTTAGTAATTAATGCAACTCTCCTTACGGAGGGCAGCTCCGAAGTAAATGCGGTTGTAAACTACCTTTACGGCGCTGACCTTGCTTTGGCAGAGGATGTAACCGTAACAAGCGGTACCGTAACCGCCACTCCTGCGGCTCCCGAAAGACTTATGGGTGACGCTAACGGCGACGGCGAGGTAAACGCTGATGATGTTACACATATCCTTCAATACGTTACACATAAAATTGCCGATGTTGTGGATCGTATTGCAGCCGATGTAACAGGGGATGACAAGGTAACCGTAAGGGATGCCAACAAAATTCAAAAATATGTATTAGGAAAGATAACTTCTCTTGACTAATATTTGGTAAAGTATTACAATAATAGGGTGCCTCGACAACACTCGGGGCACTCAAATCTAATAAGGAGGCTAAACTATAATGAAGAAAGTGTTTTCAAGGCTTGTAAGCTCCGTTCTTACCACGGCTATGCTTGCTTCAAGCCTTGTAGTGACAACACCGGTTTCAGTACTGGCGGCAGGCATTTCCGATGCGGGCGGCTGGAATGAAACCATCTACGCTACACTTTCGGGTGTATCCGATGGGGATGTAACCTCTGTTTCTTATAGCGGTACCACCTCAGGCGTTCTTGCCGGAGAGGATTTGGAGTACCTTGTAAGGGATTATGACGGCGGCGTTCGTATTGATATCCCCGGCGTGCCCACAGGTACATATACCTTGACTGTAGGCACAACAAGCGGTGAGTTGACCCAGAGCAACATTTACGTTCCCGAACAGGACCGTTCCGGATATGCTCACTTCAACTACACTGAGGGTGTGGGCGCCTACAATGATGACGGTACTTTAAAGGCTAATGCCAAGGTACTCTATGTAACAGACGCCAATAAGGATACCGTTACTGTAAGCTCAGCCGACGGTACTACTGTAACAGGTATCGGCAACATCCTTAACTCAGTAGGCGCTACCCAGAAGGAACCCGGTGCTCTTACCAATACAAATCAGGGTATCATCAGGAAGCTTGCTGAGGACGGTACTCCCCTTGTGGTAAGATTTATTGGTGATGTAACAGCTCCTGAGGGTCTTACCGCATATGATTCTGCCGATTACGGCGGAACCGAGGGCGACAACGGTTTTATGGCAAGGATGCAGGGCGGTAAGGACATTACCCTTGAGGGTATCGGTCCCGACGCAACCGTAAACGGCTGGGGCTTCCACTTTATTGCTCAGACAGCAGACGCTGCAAAGGGCTTCGGCAAGAGCTTTGAAGTGAGAAATATCAGCTTTAGAAATGTTCCTGAGGACTGCGTAGGTATGGAAGGTCAGCAGGAAGGCAGTACCATTACAGCAGGCGTTGAAAGATGCTGGGTACACAACTGTAACTTCTATGCACCTTCTATTTCAAACCCTGCCGAGTCCGATAAGGACGGCGGTGACGGCGCTTGTGACTTCAAGCGTGGTCAGTACTTTACAAACAGCTACTGCTACTATGAAGGTTACCACAAGACAAACCTTGTAGGTTCATCTGACAGCAGTCTCCAGTTTAACCTGACATATCATCACAATTACTGGAAAAACTGTGCTTCAAGAGGACCTCTTGCCCGTCAGGCTAATATACATATGTACAACAATGTATTCGAGGGACAGACAGACTATTGTATGAATCCAAGGGCAAATGCCTACATCTTCTCCGAATACAACCTCTTCTATCTGTGCAAGAACCCTGTGCAGGTTAAGTCAGGTGCGGTTAAGAGCTACAATGACTCCTTCACAGCTTGTATAGAGGATAATCAGGCGACTATCGTTACAGACAGGTCACAGACTGTTTCAAACAACTGCTCATACGGCAGCATTGACTACAGCAAGTTTGACACGGATTCTTCTTTAAGCTATATTCCAAGCGGAGACTATGAGATCCAGGAGAATGTAATTGAGGCTAAGAAGGTTGTTATGGCTTATGCAGGTACTGAAAAGGAAAATGTGGTTACTCCTGAAGAAGTAGATACTTCTCTCCTTCTGGATGACAGACAGCCTACAGCTTCCGTAGCGCTGCCTTATTCACAGAACCTTAACAGCTCTTATGTTACAGATAAGTCCGTAACAGTTGATAACGTTATCTTCAACGTTGCGAAGACAGACGCAAGCAGTGTGACTGTTGGCGGTAATACCAACGGTCAGGATATTGTATTTAATGTAAATACAGCTGTTAACATTACTATGACAGACGGCGGTGCAAGCTATCCTGTTGTTCTTATGGATGTTAACGGTGTTGAGTACCTTACAGGTTCAGGTACAGCTTACAATGTGCCTGCCGGTACATACATCATTCAGTCAAGCGGCTTCCAGCCTGCTAAGAGCGGCGAGCCTGCTAAGTATAAGGAGTCCAAGATTACTTACCTTGGCATTGAGGTATATGATCCTGAAGCTCCTACAGTAACAGAGCCTACCACACAGGCTACCACAGCTACTGTTGAGCCACCTTCACAGACTACAACTTCCGCTCAGGGTGGAGATGAGCCTACAGAGGATACAACAGAGGCACCACCATATACAGGCGAAGGTCTTGTATGGGATTATACATCCGGTACAAACACACTTAATGCCAATGTAGATGCAAACGACTGGGCGAATGCCGAGTCTGTTGTATACAACGGTTCAACCTTTACCAAGGCTATTAAGATGGAGTCCAGCACAAACATTACCTTTAATGCTCCCGGCTCCGGTATATTGACCCTTGTAACCTATTCCGGCAAGGCGGATGCGGCTGTTGAAATAAACGGTACATCCTATCCTGTAAGCCAGAACGGTTCTGTTGATATTCCTATTACAGCAGCAGGTACTGTAACTATCACCAAGGATACTACAGATACTTACATCTATGTAATGGAGTTTAAGTCAAACGGCTCCGGTGAGGACACAAGTGCAACCACAAGCGAGTCAACTACAGAAGCTACTACAGCTTCAACCACAGAAACCACTACAGTTACCGAGTCTACAACAGAGGCTACAACTCAGGCTCCTGTTGAGGGTGTAAACATAGCTGTTGCCGATGTATCCGGTACAGTGGGTCAGGACATAAGCGTTCCTGTTACCGTAGAGGGCGGCATTGTCAGCGGTTATGATGTAACTGTAAGATACAACACAGATATGCTTACCTTCGTAAGCGCCGAAGCAGGCAACAGTGACAGCGGAATATCTTTCGAATACAACGAAACAGAACCCGGTGTTATCGAGATTGCCGCTACAAACGCTAACGATATTGAAACAAGCGTATTGTTCAGACTTAACTTTACTGTAAATTCTACAGGTTCATCGGATATCAGTCTTGGATTTGAAGAAATCTTCGATCCTTCCGATGCGGATATTATACCTAATGTTGACAACGGTACAGTTACCGTAGCAGATCCATCAACAGGCACAATGCCGGGAGATGTAGACCTTGACAAGGATGTTGACAATACAGATGCAGCTATCCTGTTAAGACATATCTCAGGTATTGCAGCCATTACAGACTCTGCCGCACTTGCAAATGCTGACTGTGACGGTACAGAGGGCATTGATATGGCTGACGTAATCTGGATACTCAACCACCAAAGCGGTGAAGTTGAAGATACAACAGCAACCGAGTCAACAACCGAAACAACAACTACTACAACAGAATCCACTACAGAAACAACCACCGAGTCTACTACAGAGGCTACTACTTCTACCACTACAGAAGCAACTACTACAACAGAGTCTACGGAGTCTACCACAGAGGCTCCTGCAGGCAGTGCATACAGCCATAACTTTACAACAGATGATACAGATTCAACATTCTTTAACATCACAGGTAACCTTTCAACAAGCAAGGGTACAGTAAACTATGGCGGTCTTACACTTACACAGTGCCTGAAGATGGAAAGCTCCACAAGCATCACATTTAACGGTGCAGGCGTGTTGACATTGGTATTCGGTTCAGATTCTGCCGGCTGTACTGTAGAGCTTGACGGCAACGAATACGATATACCAAGCGGTGGTATACTGGAAATTTCAGGTATTACCTCAGGTTCCCATGAGCTTACCAAGGGCAGCGGTTCATCAAATCTGTTCTATATGGTACTTTCAGGCAGCGGTTCCGTAATAGAGCCTCCAACACAGGGTACTACTACAGATTCCGAAGAAACTACAGAGGGTACTACAGGTGAAACACCTGACCTTGAGGGTGCTATCAATATTGCAGCAGGAGATTCCACTGCACTTGTTAACGCTATAAATGATGCAAAAGCAGGTGATGTAATCAACCTTGCACCTGCAAACTATGATATGAGTAAGGTTCTTAAGCTTGACAGCAATGGTTCAGCTTCAGCACCTATTACCCTTACATGTACAGACGGTATGGCAACACTTGATTTTGATGGTACATCCGGTGCAGGTACAACTGTAAGCGGAGATTATTATGACATCTCCAATATCAAGTTCACCAATGCAGGTGATAACGGTATGTATGTAACAGGTAGCCATATTGATATTACAAACTGTGTATTCCAGAGCAACCACGACACAGGTCTTCAGATCTCCAAGGGCGGTAACAACGTTCTTGTTAAGAACTGTACATCATTCGACAACGAGTGGGCAGAAAATGCCGATGGTTTCGCAGCTAAGCTGGGTGTCGGTGAGAATGTTGTATTTGACGGATGTATTTCCTACAACAACGCCGATGACGGTTGGGACTTATACAGCAAGTCAGGTGACCAGATGAATAAAGCCCCAATCACAATAAGGAATTGTATCGCATTTAACAATGGTACATTAACCGACGGTACTCAGTTCTCTGACGGTGACAGAAACGGCTTCAAGCTGGGCGGTTCCGGCTATTCAAATGAGAATGTTGTTGAAAACTGTATCGCATTTAACAACGGTACCTGCGGTTTCACAGACAACAACAACCCCGGTCTTGCAGCACTCAGAAATTGTACAGGTTATGCAAACGCTCAGATCGATGTTAAGAAGCACAACTTCTCCGTTTACAGAGCAAGCGAAAACCTTGAAATGACCAACTGCTTGTCATATGTGCTTAATGCGGATCCAAACGGCGGTATGGACAGATTCCAGGGTACATCAAGCGGAAAACAGTACAATGCAAATGCAACTGTTACAAACTCAGTTCTCGGTTCAAACAACAAGTACTACCTTGTGGACAGTGCTAAGATTACAAACAATACCGATGCAGCTACATACGGTACGGAGATTACCATTAATGATTCAATGTTTGAGTCTGTGGCATTGCCATACACTGACCTTCAAAAGGTTCACGAGCAGATGAGAAATGCCGACGGTTCTATTAAGCTTAACGGCTTCTTACAGCCTGTTGCAGGCTCACCTATCGAAGGTATCGGTGCTCAGTTTGATAACTGATTAATTAAATAATTATCGGGGTACGGAAAAATTGCCGTACCCTGACATTAAAAAAATCTTATAATGTATTGAAATTATTTTTTATAAATGATACAATACATTTAGGTGTTTACGGTTAATGTTTTAAGTAAATACGATTAAATATATAAGGAGGAGAATTATGAAGGTGAATAAGGCTTTAGGCTTTGTCACGGTTTTGGCTTTTTCGGCGACCCTTATGTGTGCTTCTGCCTATGCCGCTGAATATTCCGCAGCAGCAGTTTCAGCCGATGCAGGTCAGACGGTTACGGTACCTGTTATGGTTACACCCGATGCGGGCGAAACTGAGCAGGTAAACGGTTATGTTATGACCCTGACCTATGACCCTACTCAGGCTAAGCCTGTACTTGAAGGTACGGATTTAACCGGAGGCGACTGCTATGCAACTGTTGGCAGCAGCTTTGCCGACGGCATCCTTGTTTCCGACGTTGTTTCAACTTCGGCTAATGAGGAAACCCTTGTTGTATC
>CALWRD010000079.1 GCA_944383875.1 uncultured Clostridia bacterium
AACTCCGCAACACTGAGGTTGAAAGGAAGAGAACCTGCACGAATCATATCCGCAAGTTCGCCGGCTTCCTCATTGGTAAAGTTACCGGTAATCATAGCCTGTCCGTTTGTAATGGCTGTATTAACCACAGGCGCAGATATAACGGTTTCATCCATCATAATATAAAGTACTTTGCCAATGTTGTTTGAAGTAGCCTCTGCAAAAGCCTGTCTTCCCGTTGAGTCAAACTCAAGAGCAACAACGATTTGAGAACCATCCGACTCCTTGGTTGCATTGGTTACATTTGCACCGTCAACAAGGACATTGCCGTCTTCATCTCTGAAGGTAAGCTTAGCGGTTGCACCAATCTCGTTAACTGCGCTTTCCGCATCTTCAACACCGGGGATTTCAACACGGATTTTGTCAGTACCCTCTCTGGAACATTCAGCTTCAGTCCAGTTGTTCTGATCAAGACGGTTCTGGATCATAGAAATGGCAGCTGCCATTTCTTCATCCGTAGGGTTTTCCTTTTCAGCCTGATATATAATGTATACACCACCCTTAAGGTCAAGACCCTGCTTGATGTTAAATACACTTCCGTAGCCGTCGTAAGTATTTACTCCCGTGTTGTCGGCACTTTCGGCAACAGTAGTTGTTTCATCGGAAGTTGTTGTTTCCACATCAACCAGCTGTGTTTGAATTTCTCCCGCTTCGTTTGTGGCAATTTCACCGTTTTCATCGGTAACAATCTCTATCTGCTGTGCCGCAGTATCGGATGGATCGGTGGTTACCGCCGGTTTATGACCGATACCAAAGTATGCAACAGCACAAAGAATACAGGTTGCCGCAATAATCAGCAAGAGTATTAATGCGTTTTTACCCTTCATTTGGATAATTCCTCCCTTGTATTTAGTTAGGTGCATTACCCAGTCTTACTTTGCAATGTACCTGTTTATTTAGCATAAATTACATTATATTCTCAAATCTGTTTAACGTCAACAAATTTTTATAAATCTGCTGTCATTTTGTACATTATTAACCATTATTTTCGCAGGCTTTTATCATAATTGCACATTCAATACGTTTGCGCTGCATTTCACAGCCTATTTCATAAGGCGTAATAAGATCACCATGAGTATTGTAGGAGTTGGCTACACAGCCGCCGCTGCAATAAAATCTTGCCCAGCACTCTCTGCACTTAGGCTTTGTATAGACATTACAGCCCTCAAAGCTCTTCCTGATTTCAGGCTTAACAACACCGGTATCCACCGTACCCATTTTAAACTGCTCCATACCCACAAACTGATGACATGGATACAAATCCCCTGTAGGCGTAACGGCAAGATACTCCGTACCGGAACCACAGCCGACCATACGCTTAACCACACAAGGTCCCCCCGTAAGGTCAATCATAAAGTGGAAGAAGTTAAACCACTGTCCGTTTTTACGTCTTTCCAAAATCTGCATTGCAAGATTTTCATACTCATCGAAAATAGCCGGCAAATCTTCCTCCCGTATGGAGTAAGGTTCTTTTTCATCGGTTACTACAGGTTCAACGGAAATCTGCTTAAATCCCAAGTCCGCAAGGTGCAGCACATCCTTTGAAAAGTCAAGGTTGTATCTTGTAAAGGTTCCTCTTACATAATAGTCCGTCTGATTTCTGCTGTCGGCAAGCTTTTGAAACTTTGGCACTATTGTATCATAAGTACCCTGTCCCCCTGCACGAGGACGCATACGATCGTTTACCTCCTTACGTCCGTCTATGCTTAAGACAACATTGTGCATATTCTCATTTATGTAGTTCATAATGTCATCATTCAAAAGAATACCGTTTGTGGTAATTGTAAAGCGGAAATTTTTGCCCGCCTCTTTTTCAACACTTCTGGCATACTCAACTATACCTTTAACTACATCAAAATTCATAAGAGGCTCACCGCCGAAAAAGTCTACCTCAAGATTCTTGCGGTTGCCCGAACTTTTAATAAGGAAATCAATCGCCTTTTTGCCCACTTCCAGACTCATCAGCTCACGCTTGCCGTGGTACTCGCCCTCCTCGGCAAAGCAATACTTGCATTTTAAATTGCAGTCATGGGCTATGTGCAGGCAAAGTGCCTTAACTACAGGATTTCTGTTTTCCACCTTAGGAATTACTTCGGCAAAAATATCCTCCGAATAGAGCATTTTGTTTTGTTCCAGCTCCTTAATCTCCTCAAGCCCCTCTTTTACAGCCTCCGCTGTATATTTATCCGCAAGCTTTGAGGCTATCTCTTCCTCGGGAACCTCCTTATAAAAGTCAAGTATATCATATACCACATCATCCACCAAATGAACAGCACCGCTGTTAACATCAAGCACAATGTTTAAGCCATTCATACGATACTTATGTATCATAAGTAAATTACTCCTTTCAAAGCACAAAAAATTAAGAGGTGAGTTTGTTCACCCCTTAATTTGATTGACAACTATGTAACTAAGAATTACTTGTTTTCGCAAGCCTGGTTAGCTACGGTGCATGATGTCTTGCAAGCTGACTGACAAGATGTCTGACATTCGCCGCAGCCACCCTTAGCAACGGTGTTCTGAAGTAACTTTGTGTTTAAAGTGTTAATATGCTTCATAATAAAATCCTCCTAATTGAAAATCCATATTATTTTACTGAGATAATCTCCTGTTAAATCTTAACCATTATATCATAACGGAAGGATATATGCAAGTTTAATTTGATATATTTGCATTTATTGGACATAGAAGTAAAATGTATACATAAATAAAATTGAGCCTTTTATATATTAATCGGCATAAATATCCCTGTTAAAATAAAAATGAGTGGACTTATGTCGCCGGCTTAATAAAGCAAAGCATTAAGCACACTCATTGAATATCCGATAATAAGCCAAGTAAATACTATGTATTACTGCTATTTACTCACCAAAAATTTCTCTTACCTCACGCAAAGCCTTATGAGTGCCTATATCATAACACTCTCCATTCATAACATATGCGTAAACAGGCTTTCTCTTATACAGCCACGCAAGGAAATTACCCGGAGCATCCGGCTTGTTACCCTCCTCAAGATAAGTTTTAAAAAGGGGTACAGTTTCCTTTTTATAGAAATAGGTAGCAAAAGAAGCCTTATTGCTTTTTGGATTTTCCGGTTTTTCTTCAAAGTCGATGATTTTATTGTCTTCATCAAGCAGCACAACCCCCAGCTGCTTAATCATTTCAGGGTCATCAAACTGTTTAACACATACGCAGTCGTCACCCTTACTTACAAAGTAATCATAGTTCTCCTTAAGGTCATAAGTAAACAGATTATCACCTGCTATTATAACCATATCATCATCAATATTCTTTTCCGTTATTGTATAAAAAATATCACCGATAGCGCCTCTTCTTGTTTCTTCGGTTGAAGTACCATCATCAAGAACAGTAATATTTTTAATATTATTTTTGCTTTCAGCCCATTTATTAAAGTGTGATGCAAATTTGTGATTGCTTACCACAAATATTTCGTCAACCGCATCAATGCGATTGATTTGCTCCACAATATAATCTATTATAGGCTTTCCCCCAACACTTAGTAATGGCTTTGGTGTATCCTTGGTAAGCGGATATAGTCTTGTAGCATAACCTGCAACCAAAATCACTGCTTTCATTTTAAAGTCCTCCCAATAAAAGTTATAGTATATTAACTATATCACAAAAAAAATTATTGTTCAACAAAAAGCCGTAATTAATTACAGATTTTTTGTCCGGCTGTAAGTTACGAATTATATTCAGGTGTAAAAATTTATTACTTTCCTGTTTTTTTGATTAGTATATTACAAGCCGCAATGAATATATTGGTACAAAGGAGGTGTTCTGCTTGAAAAAAATAATTAAATATCTTACACCTAAACGTATGATATTTTCTTTGGCAGCAGCAACGGTCATTTGCGGGCTGATTGCCGCAAGACCGTATATCATTGAATTGGTTGCCCCTCAGGCACTTGAAACAGCAGTATCTACGAAGAAGCTGCCTATATATTGTGTGGATACAGGCACACAAAAGAAGGTTGCTATCAGCTTTGATGCCGCTTGGGGAGCGGATGACACGGATGAGCTGCTTACCATACTTAAAAATAACGATGTAAAGGCTACATTTTTCCTTTGCGGCTATTGGGTAGATAAATATCCCGATGAGGCTAAGAAAATCTATAACGACGGACATGACATAGGCAATCACAGCAATACTCATCCCCACAGCTCACAACTTTCCCTTGAGGAAAATAAGCAAAATATTATGCAGGCACATGATAAGGTTAAAGAGCTGCTTGGTATTGATATGACTTTGTATCGTCCACCCTTTGGTGAGTATAACGATACGGTACTTAACGCTGCCGAAGAATGCGGTTATTACACCATTCAATGGGACGTTGACAGCTTGGACTGGAAAGAGTACGGTGTACAGGATGAGATTGATCGTGTGCTAAACCACAAAAATTTAGGAAACGGATCAATTATTTTGTTTCATAATGATGCAAAATATACACCCGATGCATTGGACAGCATAATCAAAGGATTAAAGGAAAAGGGATATGAGATTGTACCTGTAAGCGAATTGATTTACAAAGACAATTACTATATGAATCACGAGGGCAGGCAGATATATAAAATTGAAGAAACTACAGCAGCAAAATAAAATAATACGGTTTTCAATAATCACAAAAAAGTCCGAAGTTTATACAAACAACGGACTTTTTAAATGATTATATAAAATATTTGTCAATAAATTAATTGCTTTGCAACTACTGCTATTACTGAGAATTTATGTACAAAACTTATGAAGATGTCAGTCTATAATACCTCTTATTTCACTAAGGTCATTTATACCATGTTCAAGCATAAATTTTTCTATACCCTCTATTACATTAACTGTAGCTGTCGGATTAAAGAAGTTAGCTGTGCCTATGGCTATACCCGCAGCCCCCGCCATAATAAACTCTATGGCATCTTCGGCAGTTGATATTCCTCCTAATCCGATTACTGGCACATCTACACATTTGCATACCTGATATACCATTCTGAGAGCAACAGGCTTAACCGCAGGACCGCTCATACCGCCAATCTTTCTGCTGAGTACGGGTTTTCTCTTATAAATATCTATTTTCATACCGGTTAAAGTATTGATTAAGCTAAGTGCGTCCGCACCGCCTGACACTGCCGCCTTTGCTGTTTCGGTAATATCGGTTACATTGGGACTTAATTTAACTATAAGTGGCTTGTCGGCTTCTTTTTTTACTGCCGAAACCACATTTTCAATCATTGTGCAGTCAGTACCGAATGCCATACCGCCCTCCGATACGTTTGGACATGATATATTCAGCTCAAGCATATCCACATCTTCACCACGGAGGCGCTTTACTACGTTTACATATTCCTCAATGGAGTGACCGCATACATTTACAATGATATTGGTATCATATTGCCTTAAAAAAGGAATATCTTCCTTGATAAAATAATCCACGCCGGGATTTTGCAGTCCCACGCTGTTAAGCATGCCGCCGTATACTTCGGCAATACGAGGTGCGTCGTTGCCCTTCCAAGGCTTGTCCGCAACACCCTTCACAACCACTCCGCCAAGTCGGTTAAGGTCAACAAATTCACTGTATTCCCTTCCGCTGCCAAAGGTACCGGAGGCAGTCATCACCGGATTTTTAAATTCAACTCCGCATATATTTACCTTAGTATTCATTCCCAGACCACCTCTCTGCCTTCAAATACGGGACCGTCTTTACATACTTTTTTATGTTCCCAGTCATCTCCGTTTTTAATTTTAACCACACAGCCTACACAGGCTCCTATACCGCATGCCATACGTTCCTCCATTGAAACCTGACACTCCATATTTTTCTCGATGGCATATTCCGTTAAAAACTTAAGCATTATTTTAGGACCACAGGAGTATATCACATCGGCTTTTAAATCTTCCTGTCTTAACAACTCCACTGCATTTCCCTTAAAGCCCACACTTCCGTCATCCGTTGCGGTATAAACTTTTGCCCCCAGCTTTGCAAATTCATCTTCAAGTACAAGCAGATCCTTAGTGCGTGCCGCAAGTACAACCGTCACTTTGCCTCCCAGCTGTTTAGCGGTTTCAAGCAAAGGTGGAATACCTATTCCGCCACCTACAAGCAAGGCAGATTTTTCTTTGTTTAATTTATATCCGTTTCCACAAGGGCCAAGAATCCTTAATTCATCCCCTAAACCGAGCTTTGAAAAAATTTCCGTTCCCTTGCCCACTACCTGATATACCAAACGCAGTCTGTTTCCCAAAATTTCGCATATACTTATGGGTCTTGCAAGCAACAAATCGCTACGTCCCGTATATACTTCCACAAACTGTCCCGGCACCGCCTCTGAGGCTATCTTCGGACATTCCAGAACCAAGTCATATATATTGGCTGTAATATTGCGTGATGATATTACTTTTGCCGTTTCAACACTTTTCATCTTGTACCTCCCGTATAAAATTCTATAGCTCTATTGTAATCTAATTTACCGGAATTTACAAGAGTAAAAGAAAAAGCTATTTGTCGGACTTATCTTTTTTGCCCGTCTGATAACCTATCCAAACCTCCCTTATACCCATAAGCAGTAAGAACCAGCCAAACATAGTTCTCAACAACCCATTATCAAGTCCCAGTGCCAAGAGCGAACCTGCGGCGGCACCGACTATGCCAAGGGGGATTATTGAATGCACAGTCTTTTTTTCTACCCTGTCAGCTTTAATATGTGTTATAAGAGCAACACAAGCCGTTGGTATAAAATAAATCAGGTTTATACTCTGCACTGTTTTTTGAGGCATATCAAAGAGCAAACTCAGCACGGGAATCAGTACCGTACCTCCGCCTATGCCCATACCGCCTATTATTCCGGACAGCAGTCCTGTTATAAATAACCATATCATTTTATCACCATATCATCCTTATCGCTCCTGCAAGCATACAAATACCAAAGACTACGTGCAAATATTTTGAGCTTATCTTTCCAAGCAGTTTTGCACCTGTAAAACCGCCTATTATACCACCCACAGATACATACAACAGACTTTTTATATCCACTTCAAGTTTACCCATATAAAGTATTGCGCTTATTACCGACAGCGGCAAGATAACAGCTATGGCACTTGCATGGGCTTTTTGAGCCTCAGTCTTTAAAAATTTTTCCATACATGGTACAAGTACAGTACCTCCGCCGGATCCGAAAAGTCCGTTTACAAAGCCCGTAACTATACCGATAAGTGCACATTTTACACGATTTTTCATTTAATCACCCACAGCTAGTATGCACTCAAGTATCCCGCCGTATACATAAAAAGGGGCTGAAGCCTTGCAAGAAATGCAAGGCTTCAGCCGCCAAAGGTATTTATTTTACTGTAGTTGTTATCCTCTTGCATAGGATGCAGAAGGGCACGCCTGAAGCTTGTGGAAAAATCTATCAGATATATGGCAAGAAGTATGAGTGCAACTATACGTCCGTAAGCAGGATAATAAAAATTCACTATTCGTTCCACGGCAGGTTGAAAAAAAGTAAAGGTACACATTGACATAACTCCCCAGCACAGTGAGCTTTCAAGGCAGATAACACCGTGATAGTTAAATTTTTTATTATTATAGTTCCACCAGAAGCCGCCGAAAATATGAGTCATAATCTTGGCAGTTATAAGTTCAAGCAGCGTTGCCATTACCATACCGCACAAAAATAAAGCCCAGTAATTACCCGACAAAGGGCGCAGGAATATATATACAAACATTGCTCCAAGCCCATATATAATGCAGAAGGGACCTTTGGTAAAGCCTCGGTTTGTTATGGCTTTGTTTTCGTAGGTCATAACTATACATTCAAATACCCAGCCACAGAAACTGTATACAAAAAAGCAATTTAAAAGATAGAACAACCCCATATCTATCATTGGTTTAAAAAGCATAAAATCACCGTCAAAATAAGTTTATTAATATAATTTTATATCATATATACATAAAAATCAATGTTTTGTTGTGCATTTGCTCTATTTAATGTGAGCAATATATCAAAGCACAAAAACGTTGATTTTTTATAGGCATATATACCATAATTTAAACTTTATTATACACGCAGATTTTGCTTAAAGTCCTTGGCAGCTTCTCTTTGCTGATCCTTTTTGGCGATGTCCTGTCTCTTGTCATATAGTTTTTTACCCTTTGCCACACCTATATCAACCTTTACAAGACTGCCCTTAAAATATATTTTAAGAGGTACCAGCGTCAGTCCTTGGGTTGTTATTATTCCTATAAGCTTATTTATTTCCGACTTGTGCAGAAGCAGTTTTCTGTCGGCAAGAGGATCATGGTTGAAGATGTTGCCGTGATCATATGGGCTTATATGCATACCCTTTATGAATGCCTCGCTGTTTTCTATCTTGATGTAGCTGTCTTTCAGATTGCAGCGCCCTGCCCTGAGAGACTTTATTTCCGTACCGGTGAGCACTATACCTGCCTGATAGGTTTCCAGTATAAAGTAGTCGTGATATGCCTTTTTGTTTTGAGAGATTAATTTAATTGCATCTTTAGCCATTTTGCAATGCTCCTTTTAATTTGTCCAGAATTTCATAGGGAACCGCAAGCCTGCCATAGCCTGTACCCAGTTCAAGCCCTTTTTTATTTGCGCCGTGAAAGTCGCTTCCTCCCGAAAGCAACAGCCCAATATCCTGTGCAAGTTTAATTACATAGTCGGTTTCGGCAGGTGTATGAGTTGAGTAATATGCTTCTATCCCTGTAAGATTATATTTTTTCAGCTCGGCTGCAATTTGGTGAAGGGTTGCCTTACTCACCTTGTACAGCAGTGGATGAGCCATTACAGCAATGCCTCCGCAGCTTCTGATCATTTCAATCGACTTTTGACAGCTTGGCAGTTTACGTGGAACATATGCCTTGCAGCCTGAACCTATATATCTGTCAAATGCCTCGTTTGTGGAATTTACATAACCCTTTTTCATCATAAGGGCGGCAAAATGCGCCCTTGTAATTGTACCACCGCCGCAAGTCTCTTCAAGTTCGCCGAGAGTAAGTTTAACCCCCAGCTCATTAAGTTTCTCAAGCATTTCAAAGTTTCTTTCGTCCCTGTGGATACGCAGCTCCTTAAGCCATGAGAGCAAATCCTCATCCTTAGGATTAATAAACAATCCGACTATGTGTATCTCTAAATTATCGTATCCGGAGGAAATTTCTATACCCGGTATTACCTCAATATCTTCACCTTTGCTTGCCTGTATCGCCTCTTCAATTCCTGATGTAGTGTCATGATCGGTAATTGCCACTGCCGCAAGCTGTTTTTGCAGCGCAAGTTCAATAACCTCCGATGGAGAATAAGTGCCGTCGGAAGCCGTAGTATGTGTATGCAAGTCTATATTTTTCATTTAATCACCTCAAACTATAACATATTTGACGCCCTCAATCAATATATATTAGTAACGGATACTTTATTATAAAAGGAGGCGTATTTAATATGAAAGAAAAACGAGTTCTGCTTGCACCTGTAACCGGTACTTTGACTGCCTATATTATAACAGCCCTTGTGTTTATAGTATACGCCCTTTTGCTTACATATACCGGCATAAGTGAAAAAAACAATACGGCGGTAGTGCTTGTA
>CALWRD010000080.1 GCA_944383875.1 uncultured Clostridia bacterium
GTGCCGATGTACGTGCAAAGACAGGCTTTAACATTGTTGCAATTAAGCGTGGTAAAGAAGTTTTGGTATCACCTTCTCCACAAGAAATTATCGGTGCCGACGATGTCCTTGTAATCATAGGTACTACAGAAAAGATACAAAATTACAGTTAAGGCTATTTTATGAAATACTTAGAAAGTTTACGCAATAAAACAATCAAAGATACCATTGCGCTGTCAACCAAAAAGGAAAGGGATAAAACCGGACTTTTTGTACTTGAAGGGGAAAGACTTGTTTCTGAAATAGATGATCCGGATTCAATCGAATATATAATAGTATCGGAAAGCTATGACGGAGAAATCCCCAACACCAAAAATGCCTATCTGGTCAGTGATGAGCTTTTCGCACATCTGTCGGATACGGTACATCCTCAGGGCATACTTGCAGTTTGTCACAAGCTTAAATACAATATTGATACTGCTTTTTTAAGCCAAAATCCGCTTTTTGTCATACTTGAAAATTTGCAGGATCCCGGCAATCTCGGTACAATCATACGTACCGCAGACGCTGCCGGTGCCGACGCTGTATTTTTAAGCAAAGGCACCGTTGACCTATACAATCCAAAAGTAGTACGTTCTACTATGGGGTCGCTGTTCCACCTGCCTATATATACAGGTATAGATGTGGCTGAAATCATATATGAATGTAAAAAACATAATATTTATACCCTTGCTGCCCATCTTGCCGGTGTAGGCACACCCTATGCCGCAAAACTGTATGCACCCAGTGCAATATTAATCGGCAACGAAGCATCGGGGCTTACCCCTGAAACAGCAACCATGGCAGATGAACTGGTACGAATACCTATGCCCGGTAAAGCGGAGTCAATGAATGCCTCTGTGGCTGCGGCGATATTAATATATGAGGCGGTAAGACAAAGGCTTTCGGAGGTGTAAGCTATGGAAAGAATAAGCTGGGATGAATACTTTATGAATATGGCTGAGCTTGCAAGCCGCCGTTCCACCTGCTTAAGGCGTCAGGTAGGAGCAGTAATCGTCAAGGACAATCAAGTACTTGCCACAGGCTATAACGGAGCACCCAAGGGTACACCAAACTGCTGCGACTTAAACGAGTGTTTAAGAGAAAAACTTCACATACCAAGCGGTGAACGCCACGAGCTTTGCCGTGCGGTCCATGCAGAAAACAACGCAATAACACAATGTGCCGTAAACGGGGTATCCTGTAAGGGAGGAACATTGTACGTAACAGCAAGCCCATGCAATATGTGCATAAAACAAATAATAAACGCCGGCATCGTAAGGATAGTGGCTAAAGAAATGTATCCCGATGAAATGAGCAAAGATATGCTTAAACAAAGTAAAATTGATTTTGAAATATATAGTCCAACCTAAAAATCAAAAGCTCACGGTTACATTTCCGTGAGCTTTATTGTTTTATAACCAAAATTATCTATATAAAAATAAGAAAAACCTAATTTAAATAAACCCAAATGATTATAAACGAACTACATTTGCAGCCTGAGGACCTTTAGCACCCTGAATTACTTCAAATTCAACCTTCTGACCCTCTTCAAGAGTCTTGTAGCCCTCTGAATTGATAGCTGAGAAATGTACAAATACATCATCCTCACCCTCAACAGAGATAAAGCCAAAGCCCTTTTCTGCATTAAACCACTTAACAGTTCCTTGTTTCATTAAAAAAATCCTCCTAAAGATAAAAAAAAGTAAATATGGATAAAAATCCACGGTAATATGTAGTAAAAACACTACCTTATTAATTTAACACATATAACCAAAAAAGTCAATCATTTAATTTCAATTTTTTTACACTTTATATAATATAATATGACATATATATACATATAATACCATAATTAAACCAAAAATCAACTTTTTTTATCATTTATGACTTTATTTTACTCCTCAAACAATGCCCTTGCAAACTCATCTTCATCAAAGGGCTGTAAGTCATCGATTCCTTCACCCACACCCACATAGCGAACGGGAATTTTAAGCTCATTTTTAATGGCGATTATAATACCACCCTTTGCCGTACCGTCAAGCTTGGTAAGCACAAGACCTGTTATGTTTGCCGCTTCTTTGAAAAGCTTAGCCTGCTGTAAAGCATTTTGTCCCGTGGTGGCATCAAGCACAAGGAATACCTCCTGCTGTGCCTCGGGATATTCCCTTGAAATTATTTTGAATATCTTTGCAAGCTCATCCATAAGGTTCTTTTTGTTATGGAGTCTTCCGGCAGTATCGCATATAAGAATGTCCGCCTTCCTTGCCTTTGCAGACTGAACAGCATCAAAGACAACCGCACCCGGGTCGGAATTTTCCTGATGCTTGATAACTGGTACACCGTTCCTTTCACCCCATATTTCAAGCTGGTCTATGGCAGCTGCCCTGAAGGTGTCGGCAGCAGCAAGGATAACGGACTTACCCTGCTTTTTGTAATTATTTGCAAGTTTACCGATAGTCGTTGTCTTACCTACACCGTTTACACCTATCACAAGGATAACGCTTGGACTTGAGAGTACAAGCTCCGACTTATCCTCCTTAAGCATATCGGAAATAATGCTTACAATAAGATTCTTTACCTCCGAGACCTCGTGTACCTTTTCCTCCTTGACCCTTTGCCTGAGCCTGTCGATTATTTCAACGGAAGTTTCCACACCTATATCCGCCATAATAAGGGCTTCCTCAAGTTCTTCATAAAGCTCCTCATCAATAGTGGTAAAGCTTTTTAATACATTTTCAACCCCGGACATAATATTGTCCCTTGTCTTTTTAAGTCCGCTTTTGATCTTCGAGAAAAATCCCATCTTAGCAGGCTCTTCTTCCTCTACCTCAGATGCTTTTTCCTCTTCGGCAGATATCTGTTCCTCAATTGTTTCCTGCTTTTCATTGATATCCTTATCTTCAACAGGTATTTCTGTAACATTTTCTACAACATCAGCCGTATCCTCAGCGACAGTTTCTGCTGCAGCATCTTCTGTATTTTCAGCAGTGGTCTCTACCTTGTTTTCCTCGATGTTAATGCTATCTTCAATGACATTGTTCTCGGTTTTACCTTTTTTCAAAAAATCAAATATTCCCACTGTTTTCACGCTCCTTCATAATTTCGTCTATATTTGTAGAAAAAAGCTTGGATATACCCCTCTCCTGTGTAACACCGTAAAGCATATCCGCAACCTCCCTTGTACCGGGTCTGTGTGTAATAACGATAAACTGAGTTGTATCGGTAAAGTTTCGCAGATACTCGGCAAAGCGAACCACATTGGCATCATCAAGTGCCGCCTCAATCTCGTCAAGTATGCAAAATGGTGTCGGTTTCATTTCAAGTATAGCAAAAAGCAATGATATGGCGGTCATAGCCTTTTCACCACCGGATAAAAGCATCATATTCTGCAAAGCTTTGCCCGGGGGCTGCGCCTCAATATCAATGCCGCAGTTAAGCACATCCTTATCATCCGCAAGCTTAAGAGTTGCTTTACCGCCGCCGAACATCTCCGCAAATACCCTTGAAAAGTTTTCACTTATTATCTTAAACTGCTCTGCAAACTGTACCTCCATCAGCTCGGTCAGCTGACGGATTATTTCCTTAAGCTTTGCCTCAGTACTTATTATATCCTGCTGCTGTGCCGTAAGGATATCATACCTTTCCTTAACAGCTTCATACTCTTCAACAGCATTTACATTGACACTGCCAAGCTGTTTGATTTCACTCCTGAGCCGTGATTCCTCACGTTTCTTTGCCTCATAGGTAAGCTCAAGGGCAGGATATGACTTCGCCGCAACATATGTAATCTCATAGTTTTCAAACATCCTGTCATAAAGCTCACGGCTTTTCTGGTCAGTCTGCTCCCTTTTGCCTGTAATACGGGTAAGCTCGTTCTCCAGACCACCTACTGTCTGCATAACAGACCTTATTCGCCGCTCATACTCATCGGAAAGGGCTATTACCCTGCTCTTTTCCTCGTTAAGCTTTTTTTGCTGCTCAAGTATCTCACTACACTTATCATCCAAAGCTGTAAGTTCATCCTTAAGGCGTTGCTTGTCAGCTTCACGCTGCTTGACAGCCTCATTATCTGCCTCAATAGCATTATTCAGCTCAATATTTTTGTTTTCAAGGGCAGAAATATCTCCTTCGGTTCTTTCAATATCGGTATTGATTGCCTCGTACTCACCCTTAAGCCTGTTTATCTCACCGCTCATAAGGATGATTTCCTCATTGCCAACCTCCTTGCTTTCCTTGTCCGTCTTTATGGTTTCGTTAAAGTCCGCAAGCTTTGACCTAAGCGCTCCAATCTCCTCATTCAAACCTTCAAGGGCAGTCTCTGCCTCTTTGGCGTTTTTCCTTGTAAGCTCAAGATTCAGGCTAAACTCCTGCATACGTTTGATATGCTCGTCCTTTTCTGTCTGAATAGCAGCTATCTCGCCTTGTATATGTTCAATTTTTATACTGTGCTCGTTCTTTTCAACAGCAAGCCTTTGTAACTCTTCCCTTGCCTCAGCAATGCTCTCCGCTATGTTTTCTGAGCTTTCCTTGAGGGAAGTAAGCTCCGCCTCCAACTCTTTGCGCTGATTTCCAAGCTTTTCAAGTGAGGTTTGCAGCTCGCTTATCTCCCTTGTACGGGAGAATATGCCGGCAGTTTTTTTGCTGTTGCTGCCGCCGGTCATTGAACCGCCTGCATTGAAAAGATCCCCTTCAAGGGTAACTATCTTATAAGCATACTTAGTCTGCCTTGCGAGTAAAATACCGTGGTCAATATTATCAACCACTATCACCCTGTCAAGAAGGTTTGACATTATTCCCTCGTACTTCGGGTCATAGCTGATAAGCTCCTTAGCTATACCCACAACACCGAGGGCATTTACGATATTATACCTGTCACTTCCCATGGACCTGCCCTTTACCGCATTCATCGGCAAAAAAGTAGCCCTGCCAAGTCGGTTTCTCTTTAAATAATTAATAGCCTGCTTAACATCTTCTTCCGTATCCGCAATAATATTCTGCACAGCACCTCCGAGAGCAATCTCAATGGCGGTTTCAAGCTTAGCAGGCATAGCAATGACCTCACCTACCGCACCCCTTATGCCCTCAAAGCCCTGCGCCTTGTTATCTCTTAGCTTAAGTATTGCCTTAACTCCACCGTAAAATCCCTCATAGTCATTTTTAAACTCTGAAAGTACCCTTAGACGGGAATTTTTTTCATTGATTTCCTTTAATACAGACTGCTGTTTTGCATTTTTTTCGGCAATAAGCTGCTTAGCTCTTTCGCTATCCTTAGTAAGTCTGTCCATATTTTCGGCAATGGTCCTGCCCTCAAGCTCAATACCCTCTGCCTCCTGCTGCTGAACCGCAAGGGCAGCCTCCTGCTGCTGCAATCTGCCGTCATAGGCAGAAAGAATTTCATTGGAGCTTTTATCGCTTTCCTCATACTGCCTCAACACCGCTGAAAGCTCGGACACACGGGCATTAAGCTCGTTACGCCTATTAAGTCTTTCAAACATTTCATCGTTGTACTTGTTAAGCTGTTCCTCACCTTCGCTTAACCTTGTATTGATAAGCTCAAGCTCCTGACGGTGCTTTTCGTATTTATCGTTTTTGCCCGTCAGCTCAATCTGCTTTGCCGCAAGCTGTGCCTTAAGGGCGGATATCTTTTCCCTGTTTGTCTCTATAGAGGAAGTATTCTGTTTAATATCCCTTGCGGTTTGCGCTGCATGCTCCTTTATATGCAAAATGTCATTGTCGCAAAGTCTTATATCGCCGCTTTTCTTTTCCGTTTCGGAACGTTTTTCCGAAAGGTTTTCATTGGATAAGTCCAGCTCCTCACTTATGTTAAGCAGCCTTTCCCTGAACTCCTCACGTTTTTCCTCCAGACGGTTCTGCTCAACCCTGTTATTTTCAATATCCTGCTTAAGCTGCTTTGTCTGCTCGTCAAACTGCTTTATTTCTGCCTCGTACTTGTCCGCATCCTCAACAAAGATGCTGATTTGTATTTTCTTAAGCTCGTCTGCAAGCACAAGATATTTCTTTGTCTTTTCCGCCTGTTTTTCAAGGGGACCTACCTGTGTTTCAAGTTCGGCGATTATGTCCTTGACCCTGACAAGGTCAGCCTGAACATGTTCAAGGTTATTCCTTGTTTCATTGCAGCGGGTCTTATACTTTACGATACCTGCCGCCTCCTCAAAGAGGGTGCGCCTGTCCTCAGACTTACTGGAAAGGATCTCGTCGATACGACCCTGACCTATGATAGAGTAGCCCTCCTTGCCTACGCCTGTATCCATAAACAGCTCCAGTATATCCTTCTGACGGCAGGACTTGCCGTTAATAAGATACTCACTTTCACCACTCCTGTATACCTTTCTGGTGACAGACACTTCTGAATAGTCTATATTGAGCACCCTGTCACTGTTGTCCATAATAAGGCTTACCTCGGCAAAGCCCATAGGTTTCCTATCGGCTGTACCGCTGAATATAATATCCTCCATCTTTGAGCCACGGAGGCTTTTTGCACTCTTTTCACCAAGCACCCAGCGAACCGCATCGGAAATATTGCTTTTGCCGCTGCCGTTAGGACCTACCACCGCAGTGATACCTTTATTAAAATCAAGCTTTATCCTGTCAGGGAAGGATTTAAACCCCTGAAGCTCCAAGCCCTTTAAATACATTTAAACACCTCATATCCTCTGTTGCAATCAATCCTTATAATTATAACAGATATTAAAGGGAAATGCTACATCAATTTCATTTAAAAAGGAGCCATACCTTGACGGTATAAGCTCCTTTGATGATATATTAACCCTCTATAAATCTCATAATAATTGAAGCGATCTCTGCCCTTGTGGCATTGCCCAGAGGGTCAAGGATATTATTGCCCTTGCCGGAGATAATTCCCCTGCCTACTGCCCACCGGACATTTTCTACTGCCCACCATGATATTTCATCACTGTCGGCAAACTGAGTCAGATCCCCTGCCTCATCGGTGGTCTGACCCTTATAGTCTGCATACCTTTCCATAATAGCGGCTATCTGCTCCCTTGTTATGTTCTGCTCAGGGGCAAAAACCGTATCGGAAAAGCCATAGACAATATTATTTTCCTCTGCCCAGACAACAGCCTGTGCATAATAAGCCTCGGGGCTTACATCCGCAAACTTACTGTTTGTATCGGCTGTTGGTGAACCTTCCGCTCTGTAGAGCACTGCCACCATCATAGCCCTTGTTACAGGGGTATTTGGCTCAAAGTTGCTGCTTGTAATGCCGCTGAAAATACCGTTTTCGTTGGTATACTGCACCGCATCAAAGAACCAGTCATTTTCATTTACATCGGTAAATGGATTTTGCCAGCTGCCACCCTGCTCACCTGTACTGCCGGGGGTATCACCGGCTGTACCCTCTGCCGTATCATTTCCGGAAGTGCCGGGGTTTGCCGCTGAGCTTGATGAGCCGCTAGTGCTGCCGGTGGTATTGGTGTTGCTTCCGCCACCGCCACCACCGCCACCGCCCGGTCTTGCAGTGGTAGTTGTTTCAGTGGCGGCTTCAGTTGTGGTTTCGGTAGTGCCATCTGCCGTAGTGGTCACCTCAGTAGTTGCGGAGGTGGTAGTTTCGGTTGTTGGCTCGGTGGTGGACTGGGTATCTCCGTCCCCTACGGTGATAGTAAGGTCATTGCCAACGGTGCTATATACCCTCATATCATCCCCCACCACCTCTATGGTATCATGGGTAAGGGTGGAGGTACCTTCATTAAGTGCCGTCAGCTCAAAGCTGATAACATCTATCTGTGAGGGCAGATACACAGGGTTTACGGAAGCATGGCTTACATACACCCTGTCCGTAGGGTCACCACCGAAGGACATTGCCTTTGCATCAAAAAGATCATAGGGTACGCCGTCAGTACTCTGCAAAATTTCATAGCTTGTTTCATCTACGGTGAAATATTCCGGGTCAAAGACGATATAGTCCTGCATAGCATACAGATCTATCTGCTGACCGTCATTTCTGCTGACGGTAAGGGTGACCCTTACAGTGTCCCCTACCTTGACAGTCTGCTTATCCGCCGACAGGTCAAAGGTATAGTCTGCACTGGCATAAGCCAGCACAGCCATACATATTATCGAGGATAAAAGCAGTATAAAACACATTAGTTTCTTCATAGTTCCTCCCATTATTCCAGACCAACCGCCTTCCTTAAAGCCCAGAGCACATCAGAGACCGTTACCGACTTAAGGCTTTCCCGGTCAATGGTGTTATGCCATACATCAGCCATAAGCCGCTGCATATCCGTAGGTGCTGTCCTGAGCTTGTATATAAGCTCGTTGATGATACCTGCATCAGCTGCGGTAATGCTGCCGCTGCCGTTAAGGTCGCCGCCGTAGTCTATAACCTGTGCATTTCCACTTGCAAGGTAAAGACCATTAGCAATATCTTCAGCAGTTACATCTGCATCCACTATCATAAAATAGGCGTTGTACTTATCAGAGCGATAGAATTCCCTATTGTCGTACATAGGCTTGTTGCCACGGAGATCACCCATATTTATGTTCAGAACAGCTATCTTGGTATTTTCCGCAAGGGCCTTGTAATCCTCCTCGGAAATAAACTCGATTATTGGATCACCCGGTACGGTTGATCTCAGGGTAAATGCTGTAACAACAATATTACCTGTTATGTCATTACCTGCTATGGTGTAGCTGCCGTCCCCGTTATTCACAAGGGCGGAATATTCCTCTCCGTCAATGGTTACGGAAACATTTGCCACAAGGCGGTTTTCCTTTACAGGTGTAAAGGTAAGATCGGTGCCATGGACTGCCTGGGTAATGGCATTGCCCTCTGTATCCTCAAGGTTTACATCCTCACTTGATACACTGTAGGTGCCGTGGTCAAAGACAGCCCTGTACTCAACAGCTGCTCCGGAAAGGGTTTCGTCAACAACCATATTTACTATATCATTCTCAGATACTTCATTGCCTGCAAGTTCCCAGTGGGAGAAGGTATAGCCCTTAAGGGCATTTGTAATGACAAGGGCAAAGTTGGTTTCACCAAGGGCATTGCCTGTCAGGATAGTAAATACTGTAGTACCGGTGACTGTACCCCTTGTTGTATCGTCAGATACAAAGCTAAGTGTTACTGTATTCCGGCTTGTTGCCGTAATGGTAACATCACCTGTAATAACACTGCCGGGTATAGTATATACACCCTCGCTGTCAGGGGTAAGTGTCACACTCTGATGCTCATTATCATTAGCAATGCTGTACATTACCGCAATTATCTCATAATTGTCATCTGCATCAGCCTTGCTTACGGTAAAGGTAACGTCCGTGCCATGGGTAGCCTGATCATACTCAATGCCACTCTCAAAGGTAATATTTGCAATGTCGGTGCTTCCGTTGGTTACATTATATATACCATGGGTGAAATTAGCGGTATAGGTCACATCACCTGTGATCTCATCACCTACGATGGTTTCACTTCCGCTCCAGTCGGTGAATACATAGCCCTTGTCAGGAACAGGAGTAGGTACATCAGATGCCCGGAGGGTATGACCGGCATCCACCGTTATAGATGCAGTGCCTTCAAGGGAGCCGTTAGCCCCTGCCTCAAAGATAACATCATATCTGGCGATAGTCTGTACGGTAACTGTAGCATTGCCGGTGAAGGTTGTCTGAGCAAGGGTAGCGTTTGTATATCTGTTACCGTTTCCATCTGCCCAGAGGAATTCTCCTGTGCCGTTTAACAGCCTGTAGCCCTCATTTGCAGTAGGGGTGGGCAGTGTAAATGTGCCTGTAAGCATCATTGTTGCAGTGTCAAATGCGGTATACATACCGCCTACACCGCCTATTACATAGGCTGTGGTATTGTCACCCTGTGCAAAGGTGCTGTTGCCTGCATTAAATGTAAGGGTATAGTAAGGTGATGCGGTGGCTGTAATGGTAATATTACCTGTAATATACTCTCCCGGTATTCTGTAAGTGGTTCCCGATACATGGGTTGCCGCCACAGGGGTGCCGTTATTAACAGAATAATATACACCTGTAATAGCATATCCGCTTCCTACATTTGTTATATCAAAGACAACATCGGTGTTGTACTGTACCTTATTATCCGCAGTAACACCGCTTGTTACGGATATGCCACAGTTTTCAGCATCCGTTGCAAAGTCATACTGGCTTTCCACTGCCTTTGCATATATGGTAACATCTCCTGTTACTGTACCGTTTACCATATCCACAGGGGTATCTGTTTCACCCTTTATATACCAGCCTGCTGGGGTATAATTTTCATTTGGTGTAAAGTCCGGCAGTGCAAGACTGCTGTAGGCTGTACCTGCGTCAACAACGATAGGTGTGACTGTTCCGCTGTAGCTGCCGTTTACCGCCGGATCTATGGTAACGGTATACTGCCTTACCGTCTGAAGGGTAAGGGTCTTGCTTTCCGTAAAGGTACCTGCAAGGAGTGCGGCATTATCCGCAAAGGTAAGAGGATTTTCCGCTGCCCCGTCACTCCATAATGGCTCTGTAGTACCGTTTGCAAGCCTGTAGCCCGTACTTGCGGATAATACTATTGCATCTGCACTGACGGCAGTACTGCGGGCAGGGTCACTATAAAGTCCGGTTTCATTATACTTACCGTAAAGGGTAAGTCCGTTGTCCTGTGCTGTATTGTTAAATGTAATTGTACCATTGCCCCCATTAAGGGTGATTATAATATTATGCAGGGTCACGGTATCTCCCGAAGATATAGGAGTAAAGGCATCCTCTCCGGTAGGCATAAGCTCACAGCCCTTAAGCCCTATTGAAGTTTCTCCCTCTGTTGTATCCGTCTTTACCTTAAACTTAACCTTTGCTACCTCCGTTGCTGTTTCGCCAATGGCAAGAGAATCAGCTCCGTTTATGGACCAGGCAAAGATATCATTATTAAAGGCAGTACTTCCGCCTGTAATGGAGGTAGTTACTCCGTTTTCCGCTATTTCAAGCTTATCATGGTCATAGTCAAGGGTAAACTGCACAGAGGTATAGTCACCAGGTTCAGCAATGGCATTTATACTTACCTCAAACTCATCCCCTGCATTATAGTCCTTGGTACTCTGTGAGTTTGCAGCATTAACAGTAAGAATACCCCTTCCGTTGGTGTAAACAGATGCCAGGTTATATACTGTATTGTGATCAGCCTTAAGGGTAGGATAGCTGTCCACAGTACCACCCTCAGGGATAATGTCAATATTCTGATACCATACAGTTTCCTCAACACCGTCATTATAATTAAGGTCATAAGCAACCTTGCCGCTTGCAAAGTCATCTGCCGTTACTACGGCGGAATTTTCTATTGTACCATTAGGAACTCCTGCAACTGCAGTTATATTTTCAGGTTCAGTTCCATTACCGGTACCCAAGGTGCCAAAGCAATAGCTGTTTGTAATTGTGCTGTTAAACTCCTGAGATCCGATAACTCCGCCGATACGTTTATCCACCTGAGCAGAATTTTTATCTGTTACTTCTGCATTGCTCCAGCAGTTATTTACAGTACAACGCCTATTCAAATAACCAACTATGCCTCCAAGGCGCAGCTCAGAGAAGTTTCCACCGGTGCTTATGCTTCCCTTAAAGCTGCAGTTGGTTATAGATGCACTATTTCGCATCTGTCCTGCTATGCCACCTGTATAACATTCGCTACCGGATGTAATATCTATATATATTTTTCCCTCTACCTCTAAATTTGTAATGTCACCTCCAACAATTCCAAATAAACCATAATGTTTGTCTCTGCTTGAAGTTACATTAAGACCGGTTATGCTGTGTCCCTTTCCGTCAAATATACCTCTGAACGCAATAAAATTAAGGCTGGCATCCTCCCAGCCTATAGGCTCCCATTCCTCATCTCCCAGATCAATGTCATTCAACAGCTCCACAGGCACACCACTGTAATCTATACCGTTGTTGACATTGTCACGGAAATCTTTAAGGTCATCCACGGTGCTTATGCTTGTAATTAAATTATCATACGATCCGTCAACGCTTATTACGATCTGACTGATGCTGTCAAGGGTAGGCAGCGGATCTGTACCGATAGTCTGATACCATACGATATTGCTCTGGTCACCATTTAAAAGGTAGGTCACCTCGCCGCTTGCGAAGTCATCGGAGGACATTTTCTCAAGCATACCCGACTCATCATCTGTACTACCGTTGTATCCTGCATCTCCAATGCCCCTACTGCTTTCATCAAGGTAGTAGCAGTTTGCTATACGGTCTCTGTCACTCCTAAATCGCCCAACTATACCTCCTATATAACTACGAGTATCATTTCCGCTGAGGCTGCCTGCATTATAGCAGTTTTCTATCACTCCCTCTCCCTCTCCGGGATTCGAAGTTGCATTTAGACTGTAACCTGCTATTCCTCCTACATAAACTGTCCCGGGCGAGTCCGAAGCCTCAACTACACCTGTATTACCTGTATTATAGCAGTCTGTTATCCTTCCGCTGTTACGTGCTACTATGCCTCCAAGGAAGAAAGCATAATATTCTCCATTGTCATTTGCCAGGTATAAATCGCCTGTGTTATAGCAATTTGATATTGTTCCGGGAGCGGTATTTTCTGAGGTTATTCCTGACACACGACCTAAACTATTTTCCATATCCCCTGTGTTGCAGCAGTCTATTATATTGCCGATGTTATAGCCTGATATACCCGACATATAGAAACCATAGCTATCAAATGGTATTCCATTACCAATGGCGATAGTATCCCGGAAATCTGCAGTGTTGTTACAGCCACTTATCTCTCCGCTGTTATATCCTGTTATATAACCTCCATAGTAAAAGAAAGAAACAAGTGATGCCGACGACCCGGAGACATCACCCTCTATCTGCCCTGTATTGGAGCAATTGGTTATTGTTCCGGTGGTACCGTTATTGCCTGCTATACCTCCATTGTAACCGTAAAAACCATAACCGTTGATCGACGCATCAATGGTGCCGGCATTGTCACAGCCTGTTATAACTCCGTTGTTGACAGCTGCTATGCCGCCCGAATAAACATAGCTGCCGTCACCACTGACGCTGACCTCTATGTTGACCTTATTGCTGCAGTCTGTTATTGTACCATCATTCCAGCCTGCTATGCCGCCTGCAAAAATAATATCAACGTATGTACCACTTACACTGCCGCTTACTGTCAGCTCCTTGATTTCAGCTGTACTGCCGGTGTAGCCAAACAGACCTAAACTGTCATCCCCGTACGGATTCATGGATATGTAAAGACCTGATATTTCATATCCGCCCCCATCAAAGGTGCCTGCAAAAGCCGTATCCTCACTTGTACCGATAGGCTTCCATTCCTCACCTCCAAGGTCAATGTTACCTGTAAGGGCTACAGTCAGTCCGCTGTAGTTGTATCCGTCGTTTACAGCATCACGGAAGGCTTTAAGCTGTTCTGCATTGCTGATGGTTATATCCGCATCATAAGCCACTGCTTCCCCCTGGCTGTAGGCTGTGGGAACCTCCGCCCCACTGACCTCAACGGCATCTTCATCTGCCGCTGCGGGCACAACAGTCATATTGACAGCCGAAATAACCATAACTATGGCAATGATAAGGCTGAATATCCTGTTTGTCCCTTTCTTTTTAAACAATTTCATTTTCTCGTCTCCTTTCATAGATGATTTTACATTTTATACACCCGTGCTTTAAAGGAGCAAAGTCATAATTTATACCTTTAATGTATATAACTCTGTCTACATTATAACAATTTTGCAGGTCAATAGCAAGGATTTTTAAAGCTTTATACAAAATTAAGCATAAAAATAAATAGGGCTGTCGCCCTTGAAAGAAAAGCACTTTTGCTTCGCAAAAGCCAGCCCAGAGGGCTGACCGCATTACTTTTTTGCGGTGCACAAAATGTTTGCATTTCTTTCAGTAGGGGTACTAACGTACCCACCAAGGTATGTAGTGATCCGTGCCTCAAGTGGCTTTGCCACTTTCGACACTCTCACTATACCCTCGGCGAAAATGCGATTTCCGCCTGCGGTTCAGAGCTTTTTAGCTTCGCTAAAAAGGCGGCTTTGCCGCCCGAATTACTTTCTTTCGGCTCACAATTAAAGCAAGAAAACTCCTGCATCGCAAAGAGGTGCGACCGCCCTTTTGGGCGGCTTTTGCTGAAAGCAAAAGTGCTGAGGTTTTCTTGAACTTTCCTTTAAGTTACTTGAAAACATAATGCAGGCTAACTTTCAGTTAATTTCAATAATTATCTTAATTTTAGTGTTTTTTACAAACTGAAATAAGGCATACGCCTTATATAAAAATAAAACATATGCCCTATTCATTATATATTAAGAACGAATTTATCATCTACAGCATCAAGACTGCATTTTCCCCCGTCCTTTAACCTACCAAAGAGTATTTCCTCCACAAGGAGGGGCTTTATTTCCGAGGAAATAACCCTGTCCAGCTCACGGGCACCGTACCTGTCGGTAACCCCCTTATCCCTTAAGGCGGCAACGGCATTATCACTGACTGTAAGGGCAATATCCTTTTTAACAAGCCCTTCCGCCAGCTCCTTAAGCTTTTTGCCTGCTATGCGCAGAGCCATCCGGCTATCCATGGGATTAAACCTGACAATGCGGCTTAACCTGTTGCGGAACTCCGGCTGAAATATCCGTCTGACTGCCTCGTCAACGGCGGAGGTATTATATACGCCGCCCCCGAAGCCTATGGCGGACTTACCCATATCACTTGCCCCTGCATTGGAGGTCATAATAAGGATAACATTTTTAAAGTCCGCCTTGTTACCCTGATTATCCGTAAGGGTAGCATAGTCCATGACCTGTAGCAGGATATTGTATATGTCGGGATGTGCCTTTTCTATCTCGTCAAGCAAAAGGACACAGTGGGGATGCCTGCGTATCTCCTCCGTCAGCAAGCCACCCTCCTCGTAGCCCACATAACCTGCGGGGGAGCCTATGAGCTTTGCCACAGTATGCTTTTCCGCATACTCACTCATATCAAAGCGTATTAGCCTGACGCCCATTTCCTCCGCAAGCGCCTTTGCGGTCTCCGTCTTGCCCACACCTGTTGGTCCCACAAAAAGGAAGCTTGCCACAGGCTTATTTTCCTCATTAAGCCCTGCCTTGGAAAACTTGACGGCATTTGCTATATTCACAATAGCCTCATCCTGTCCGAATACACGGCTCTTAAGGACATCTTCAAGGGAGGCAAGCCTTTGCAGGTCGTCCTTTTCAACAGTCTGCTTAGGTATGCCGCAGACCTTGGCAAGGACTTCGTCTATCAGCGCCTTATCCACCCTGTTTCCGTCAGTTGGATTAAGCTTTCTGTAGGCTCCTGCCTCATCAATAAGGTCGATTGCCTTATCCGGCAGAAACCTTTCGCTCATATATCTGCTTGCAGAGTCAACTGCGTATTCAAAGACATCCTCATCATAAACCACACCGTGGAATTTTTCATACCTTTCCCGAAGTCCCAGTAAAATAGCCACGGACTCCTCCTTGGAAGGTTCCTCCACAGTAACTGTCTGAAACCGCCTTAAAAGGCTCCGGGACTTACCTATGCTTTTCTTATATTCGGCAAAGGTAGTTGCACCTATAAAGCGGATATGCCCCTGTGCAAGGTAGGGCTTAAGCATATTTGACACATCAAAGCTGCCCTCACCTGTGGCGCCCGCACCGGCTATATTGTGTATTTCATCAATATACACTATGGGCTTGTCCTCAGACATAAGCCCTTGCATAATCAGCTTAAAACGCTTTTCAAGCTCACCCCTGTACTGGGTACCGGAAAGCATACTGCCCATATCAAGGGAATACATATGTGCACCCTTCAGGATATCCGGAACCTTGTCCTCCACTATCAGACGTGCAAGTCCGTAGGCTATAGCGGTTTTGCCTACACCCGGTTCGCCTAAATGGATAACGTTGTTCTTATCCATACGGCAGAGAACCTGTATGGTTCTTTCAAGCTCACGTCTCCTACCGATAAGTGGATTTTGCCCCATGCAAAGGGCATTCATATCCTCAAGATAATCCTTCCAGCTCACATCTGTTTCCGCCGAGGTATCCCTGTGGCTACGGCTTTTGTCGATAGCTATGCTTCCCCTTGACATCTCACCCACAAGTTCAAGCAGGTCCACACCCTGCTTTTTTATAAAATATACCGCAAAGCTGTCCTCCAAAGTCAGTATCGCCCCAAGCATATGACTGACATCCGCCGAAGTCCTGCCGCTTGAATATGCCCTTGCCACCGACTCATTAATCACCTTCAGAAAGTCGTTTGACATCTCCACCTCTGATCCCTCAGGGGATTTTTCGCTTGTTTCGTTTAAAAAATTATATAAATCATCACGGAGAGCATCAATATCCCCATCAAGATACGCAAAGTTATCCGCAAAGCTGTCGTCAAAGGTCAGGGAATACAGCAAATGCTCAACCGTTACATACCTGTCATTTCTTTCCGCAGCCATATCAACTGCAGAGTTTATAATATTGCTTAGCTGTGCCGTAAGCTCCATATACTCCGCCTCCTTAGTCCGTATCCGGCATTGCCTCCACCTTAAGGGGATAACCGGATTTTTTTGCCGCCTCCGTGGTTACCCTTACCTTGGTATATGCAATGTCCCTTGTATAAACTCCCACTACCGCATAATCACCCCTGTGAACACTCATCATAAGTGAGTATGCCTCACTTGGAGTTTTGCCAAAAATATGCTGTAATATATCAACCACAAAGTCCATAGGTGTAAAATCATCATTATAAAAAACAACTCTGTACATTCTCGGACGCTTTAACTCCGTCTTTGAACGTGTGACAGAATTGGGATCAGCTTTTACCGCCAAGAAAATCAACTCCCCGTTCAATCATAGTAATATACTCATTATAGGAAATATATCTGCCGCCCATACTTTCAAGATGATCCGTATGCAGCTGACAGTCAATAAACTCAAAATTATTTTTGTCAAGCTCCCTTGCAAGGCTTATAAGGGCAAGCTTTGAGGCATTTTCCACCTTTGAAAACATACTCTCCCCGAAAAAGCACCTGCCTATTTTGACCCCGTACAATCCCCCCACAAGCTCACTGTCCTGCCACACCTCGCAGCTTGAGGCAAATCCCAGCATAAACAGCTCATTGTAAGCCTCTTCCATATCATCGGTTATCCATGTTCCCTCTTTATTTTCTCGCATACTGCGGCAGGAGTGTATTACTTCGGCAAAGGCTGTATCAAAGGTAATCCTGAGGCTTGTACTCTTAATAAATTTTTTCATTGACTTTGAAATGTGTATTTCACTTGGTATGATTACAAACCGCTCATGGGGACACCACCACATAATAGGCTCACCCTCATTGTACCATGGGAAAATACCGTTTATATAGGCATTTAACAGCCGCACGGGCGACAAATCCCCACCAATGGCAAGCAGACCGTTATCCTCCGCAAGCTCAGGATCGGGAAAAGCATAGCTGTCATCTCTTAACTTAAATATCGGCATATGACACCTCCCCAAAAATACTGTATTTACACTATTCGACATAAGGCAGCAAAATCCTTTTGCGACCACTTATATAAAAAAGATGCGGTCTTATGACCGCACCTCTGATTGTCAAAAACTTAAAATTCATCGAAATTTTGAAGTTTACAACTATGTAACTTGCAACTAGCGTCGCAGACTTTAATCCGCAGGCGGAAATCGCATTTTCGCCGAGGGTATAGTGAGAGTGTCGAAAGGGGCTTGTCCCCTTGAGGCACGGGTCACTACATTCCATGGTGGGTACTCTAGTACCCCTACTGAAAGAAATGCAAGCATTTCTTTCAAGGGCGACAGCCCATTTTATTTCTCAGTGCAAAACTCTACCTTTTTACCCTCAAGTATCATATTTGTTGTACGTACCGCACACATCTTACCGCACATAGAGCAGGTATGTCTGTCGGCAGGAGGAGTACTTTCAAAGTATTCCCTTGCCTTATCCGGATCAAAGGCAAGCTTGAACATTTCATCCCAGTCCACCTTATGCCTTGCATCGGACATCTTATTGTCAATATCCCTTGCATGAGGCACCTTCTTGGCAATATCCGCAGCATGGGCAGCTATCTTGGTTGCCACTATACCTTCCTTAACATCGTTAAGGTCAGGCAGACGAAGATGCTCCGCAGGTGTTACGTAGCAGAGGAAGTCAGCTCCGCTTGCGGCAGCTATAGCACCGCCTATTGCGGAAGTAATATGGTCGTAACCCGGGAAAATATCGCTTACAAGAGGACCAAGTACATAGAAAGGCGCATTGTGGCAAAGCCTCTTCTGTATCTTCATATTAGCCGCAATCTCATCCATTGCCATATGACCGGGACCCTCAACCATTACCTGAACATCCTTATCCCATGCACGTTTGGTAAGATTGCCCAGCTCGATAAGCTCGCAAATCTGACCTGCGTCGCTTGCATCGTCTATACAGCCCGGGCGAAGTGCGTCACCAAGGCTGATGGTTACGTCGTACTCCCTTAAAATATCCAGTACATCGTCATAGTATTCATAGAAGGGATTTTCATTTCCCGTCATTTCCATCCATGCAAACAGAAGGGAACCTCCCCTTGAAACAATGTTCATCCTGCGCTTGTCACGCTTGAAAGCCTCAACGGAACGCTTATTTATTCCGGCATGGATAGTCATAAAGTCAACGCCTTCCTTAGCGTGAGCCTCTACCACCTTTAAAAAGTCCTTTGCGGATATTTCAAGCAAATCCTTTTCAAGGTAGCCGATTGCATCATACATAGGCACCGTACCTATCATAGCAGATGATTTTGCAATAAGCTCCCGGCGGAAGGTATTTGTCTTACCGTAATTGCTAAGGTCCATAATAGCCTCTGCGCCAAACTTGATTGCCATATCCACCTTCTGCATCTCAACATCATAGTTTTTACAGTCGCCGGAAATGCCTAAGTTTACATTTATCTTAGTCTTTAATCCGCCGCCGATACCCTCAGGTGAAAGGGACTTGTGATTGATATTTGCGGGAATGGCAATTTCTCCCGTTGCAACCTTTGCACGTATTTCTTCCGCAGTCCTGTACTCCTTCTTTGCGACAACTTCCATTTCCTTGGTGATAATACCCTGTTTTGCCGCATCCATCTGTGTTTTGTAGCCCATCGTTAAGCCTCCCTTAAATAATTTATCAAAACTTATTTTCCGTTTTAATTTGAATATATTATTCCTGCCATCAACAGGTTATTTTGTACATATGATTAAGCGGACCTCTGCCCTTGCCTAAATTTAAATTGGCGGCTATGGCACCGCTTATAAAATCCTTTGCCTCTTTTACCGCTTGCGTAAGCTCCTTGCCCTCCGCAAGTCCGCAGGCTATAGCGGAGCTTAATGTACAGCCTGTACCGTGGGTATTGGGGTTTTCTATACGCTTACCCTCTATCCACAGCATTTTTCCCTCACTGTATAACAGATCGTCCGAATTGTCCATGTTATGTCCGCCTTTTATCAGCACCGCTCCCTTAAAGTCATTGGCAATTATTCTTGCCGCTTCTTCCGCTTCTGCTCTGTCAGTAATTGCCATACCGCTGAGCACTTCTGCCTCTGCAAGGTTTGGAGTAATAATATCAGCCAAGGGCATAAGCTCCCTTATAAGGCAGTCCGAGGCATCCTCTGCCATAAGCCTGCTGCCGCTGGTGGATACCATAACCGGGTCAAGAACGATATTTTTTGCCTTATACTTTTTAAGTGAAGCTGATATTGCCTCAATAAGGGGCTTGTCCGATACCATACCTATTTTAACCGCATCGGGGAATATATCATTAAATATACAGTCCAGCTGATTTGTCAGAAAATCCGGGCTGACCTCACTTATTCCGTATACCCCTGTGGTATTCTGTGCAGTAAGGGCAGTAATGGCGCTCATTGCATACAAACCGTGTACCGTTATGGTCTTTATATCCGCCTGTATACCTGCGCCGCCGGAACAGTCACTGCCCGCTATGGTAAGCACCGTCTTCATTTAATCACCTCAGCTTTAGCGTATTTCAGCATAGTTTCTTCATTCATAAGACTGATATAGTCAATAAGTGCCATATGGAAACTGCCCGTACCGAGAGATGCTGCTCTCTCATAAGCCTGCTCACCTGCTATGGAAGTGGTAAGTATTGCTCCGCAGGAGGCAATAAAGCCATCACCCACAGCTCCTATATAAGCACCCAGAAGTGCCGATGTAAGACAGCCGCTGCCTGTAACACTTGAAAGCATAGCCGTGCCGTTGCTGAGTTTTACACATCTGCTGCCATCTGTAATCACATCATCCTTACCTGTAAGGGCTGCGGTGCAGCCATAAAGGTTTGCCACAGCAGAGGCAACAGCCACAGGATCCTTGTCCAGATCCGCATCGGAGGAATCAACTCCCTTGGTACTTGAGCTAAGCCCTGCAATAAATGAAAGCTCCGACAGATTGCCCCTTATTACGCTTACCTTTATCTCCTCAAGAATCTTTTTCGTTGTTTCATTCCTGAGACCCGAGGCTCCCGCACCTACTGGGTCAAACACAACGGGTATATCAAGCTCATTTGCCTTTTTCCCTGCCCATATAGCAGAGTCTATGGTACGTCTGTTAAGGGTACCTATATTGATGACCAGTGCCGAGGCAATGGATGTTATATCCTCCACCTCATCAATATCATCTGCCATAATAGGTGACGCACCTATGGCAAGTACCGCATTGGCACAGTCATTGACCGTTACATAATTGGTTATACAATGCACAAGGGGTGATAGCTCACGTACCTTACTTACCGCCTGTGCCGCATCGTTGACATAAGACATATCTTTTCCTCCAATTTTCCCAATAAAAAAGCCGAAGAATGGGACTTCGGCTGATAAATTCAAACAGCTTGCTCCCTACAACAGTATTAACCGACAGGTTCAAAGGGTCAGGTTTTAACCTTC
>CALWRD010000081.1 GCA_944383875.1 uncultured Clostridia bacterium
GCCTGTGATAAGCATAAGCCTGAGGGCATCGGCGCCGTACTTATTGATGACCTCCAGAGGGTCAATACCGTTGCCAAGGGACTTACTCATCTTTCTGCCCTGTGAATCCCTTACAAGACCATGGATCAGAACATCCTTAAAAGGTACCTTTCCTGTCTGTTCAAGTCCCGAAAATACCATACGTACAACCCAGAAGAAGATTATATCATAGCCTGTTACAAGAACGCTTGTGGGATAGAAATACTCAAACTCCGGAGTTTTTTCGGGCCATCCCAGGGTTGAGAAAGGCCAGAGGGCAGATGAGAACCATGTATCAAGGGTATCCTCATCCTGTACAAGGTGAGTTGAACCGCACTTAGGGCACTTTTCGGGCTGTGTCCTGCTTACAACCACATTGCCGCAGTCGCAGTAATAGGCAGGTATCCTGTGACCCCACCAAAGCTGCCTTGATATACACCAGTCCTTGATGTTTTCAAGCCAGTGGAGATAAATCTTGCCGAAACGTTCGGGAACGAACCTCAGGTCACCATTCTTAAGCGCATCAATGGCAGGCTTAGCCATTTCTTCCATCTTAACGAACCACTGCTTTTTAATCATAGGCTCGATTACCTCATTGCAGCGGTCGTGTACACCTACCGCATGGGTAATATCCTCTACCCTGATAAGCAGACCCATTTGGTCAAGTTCCTCAACAATGCGCTTCCTTGCCTCGTAGCGATCCATACCTTCAAACTTGCCGCCGTTTGCGTTAATGGTACCGTCATCATTTAATATATTTATCTTAGGCAGAGAATGCCTTTCTCCCACTTCAAAGTCGTTAGGGTCATGGGCAGGAGTGATCTTAACAACACCGGTGCCAAATTCCCTATCTACATATTCATCGGCAATAATAGGAATTTCCCTGTCTACAAAAGGTACTATACAGGTCATACCCACTATATCCTTGTAGCGGTCATCATCGGGATGTACCGCAATAGCGGTATCACCCAGCATAGTCTCAGGACGGGTGGTAGCAAACTCCAGAAATCTGTCAGTACCCTTGATAGGATACTTGATATGCCAGAAATGACCCTGCTTGTCCTCGTGATTAACCTCCGCATCGGAAATGGTGGTCTGACACTTTGGGCACCAGTTGATAAGCTTTTCTCCACGATAGATATAACCCTTATTGTAAAGATTTTCAAATACGGTAAGGACAGCGTTGGAAAGTCCTTCGTCCATTGTAAAACGTTCTCTCTCCCAGTCACAGGATGAACCCAGCTTTTTAAGCTGATTAAGGATAGTACTGCCGTACTCTTTCTTCCATTCCCATGCACGCTTTAAAAAGCCTTCTCTTCCTATATCCTCTTTGGTAACGCCTTCCTCTGCCATTTTATTTATTATCTTAACCTCGGTTGAGATGCTGGCATGGTCGGTACCTGGTACCCACAGCGCATTATAGCCCTGCATTCTCTTAAAGCGGATAAGAATATCCTGCATGGTATTGTCCAGTGCATGACCCATATGCAGCTGTCCCGTAATGTTTGGAGGCGGAATAACGATAGTAAAAGGGTTTTTACTATTATCAGGCTCCGCATGGAAATAGTTTTTATCAAGCCACTTTTGATATATCCTGTCCTCAATGGACGGATCATAATTTTTGGCAAGTTCCTTATTCATTGAAATGTCCTCCTATGTTTGCAATAAAATAAAAAAAGCGATGTCATAAATCACAAGGACGAATGACATCGCGGTACCACCTTATTTCCCGTTAAAACGGGCGCTCATAATGCCTTAACGCAGCAAACGGATATACCTACCCCATATGGTATCAGCATATCGGCTCCTAAGCTACCTTCACCGCCGCCTCCATGAGAGCATCTTTCAGCCTGTGAATGCTCCTCTCTGCCATGTGCCTGCGATTACTCCTCTTAATCAAAGCCATTGACCGGGCTATCGCCCTTGCAAGAAATAATTACTTCCTACTAATTTGGTATGTAGATTTATGCCAAGAACTCAACAATAGCCTCGCATGCCTCTGTTTCATCGGGTCCCTCTGCCGTAATAATGACATCATGACCACCCAGAGCGCCTATTGAAATAACGCCCATAATACTTTTAAGATTAATGTTTTTGTTATCCATCTGAAGATGAAGACTGCTTGCATATTTGCCTGCTGTCTGCACCAGCATGGCAATAGGTCTTTCACCCATACTTGAGCCTACGGTAACTTGCTTTTTAACCATCTTAATTTTCCCCCTTAAGCTGCTGTGCAATTTCACAAATTTTTTTTAATCTATGGTTTACACCCGACTTTCCGACAGGGGGATTAAGCAGTGCGCCCAGCTCTTTTAAGCTCAAATCGGGATTTTCCAGCCGCACCCTTGCAACTTCCTCCAACTGTGGAGACAAACGGGAGAAACCAACCTTTTCTTTTATATATTCTATGGCTTCTCTCTGCTTAACCGAGGCCGACACAACCTTGTTAAGGTTTGCGGTTTCGCAGTTTACAATTCTATTGACGTTGTTACGCACTTCTTTAAGGATACGCTTGTTTTCATACTCCATAAGCGCCTTATGCGCCGTAATCAAGTTAAGCATATCCACGATCTGCTCGCCTTCTTTAAGGTAAACAACATAGTGGTTTTTACGTTCAATAATCTTTGCCTCAATACCGAAGTAAGCAATAAGATCCTTCAGATTAAGGGCGTGATAA
>CALWRD010000082.1 GCA_944383875.1 uncultured Clostridia bacterium
GGTCAGCATCATCAGCAACAGAGGCTGTTTTGGCAGCTGGAATTGTTGCGCCTATGCCATTCATCAGGGAAGGGTAAGACAGGCACGGAGCCATCAGTCCATTAACAATGAGGCTAAAAAAATTATCTGGGATCCTGATTTTAAGGGCTATATACATGATGTTGGGGGGCCTACGGCAAATTTCCGTGCTCCTGCCTGTGACAAGCAGCTTACCAAGGGAGCCTGCAAGGACAGGCAGTGCCTTTTCCCTACCCCCTGTAAAAATCTTAAGGTGGATCACAGGGATTATACCAAGCTGCTTCGGGAGCTTCGGGAGCTTGAAGGTGTAAAGAAAGTATTTGTAAGGTCAGGCATCAGGTACGATTATCTGATCTATGATAAGGATGAAACCTTCTTTAATGAATTGTGCAGGTATCATATCAGTGGACAACTGAAGGTTGCGCCGGAACATATTTCACCCCGTGTCCTTGAAAAGATGGGTAAGCCCGGCAGGGATGTTTATGACCGTTTTGTTGAAAAGTTTTATGAAATAAATCGTAAGATAGGCAAGGAACAGTATCTGGTTCCCTATCTTATGAGCTCCCATCCCGGAAGCGACCTTAAGGCGGCTGTAGAACTTGCGGAATACCTCAGGGATCTGGGCTATATGCCTCAGCAGGTGCAGGATTTTTATCCTACGCCCGGTACCCTTTCCACCTGTATGTTTTACACGGAGCTTGACCCACGTACAATGACCAGGGTGTATGTTCCGAAGAACCCACATGAAAAGGCTATGCAGAGGGCTTTGATGCAGTATCGTCTGCCGCGCAATTACGACCTTGTATACGAGGCGCTCCATAAAGCCGGAAGAACGGATCTTATCGGATATGATAGGCATTGCCTTATCAGACCTAAAAAACAGGAGACCGTTCATAGGCGCAAAGAGGAAAAAAAGCCGCCTAAAAAGAAAAAAACCATCAGAAATATTCATAAGAAAAAATCTTGATATTGTCGGCTGCATTGTATGTATGTATTTTTTGTTGATTATGATGTATAGCCGTGATATAATTTAATAGCATAACAATGTAAAATTAAGTGTTTTATAAGCTGTATTGATGCTTAAATATAACTTTCTGTTTCGGAGGTGCGGCTGTGTCCGGTTTGTTTATTACTATGGAAGGTACCGACGGAGCCGGCAAGACCACGCAGATCAACATGCTTAAGGAAAGCCTTGACAGCAGGGGCTACCATGTGGTATGCGTAAGAGAGCCGGGAGGAACCCCCATAGGTGAAAAGATAAGAAGCATAATAATTGATAAGGAAAACGGCGGAATGTGCAATATGACCGAAGCCATGTTGTATGCCGCCGCCAGAGCTCAGCTTGTGGAGGAGGTTATTCTGCCTGTTTTAAAAAGCGGCGGAGTAATCATTTCCGACAGATTTGTTGATTCAAGCCTTGTGTACCAGGGCTATGCAAGGGGCATGGGTGAGAGACGTATAAAAAACCTCAACAGATATGCCATTGATGATTTAGAGCCGGATATTACCTTCTTTTTAAGGCTAAAGCCTGAGGACGGGCTTAAAAGGAAACGCTCACAGGCGGAACTTGACAGGATAGAGTCGGAGAACTTTAATTTTCATCAGCGGGTTTATGACGGATATGTAAGCCTTGCAAGACGTAACAAAAAGCGGATCAGGATGCTTGATGCCCTTAAAGAGCCTGATGAGATACATTCCGAGATAATAAGCGAAATAGACAAGCTGCTTGATTGGTAGGTCAGGTCTTATGTATAATTACGATTCGGTTATCGGCAATGATAAAATAATAAAGAGCCTTAAGCTTGCGGTGGATAACAACAGGGTCAATCATGCTTATATATTTGACGGGGTCAAGGGCAGCGGAAAGCATTTGATATCAAATATCTTTGCAAAGACCCTTAACTGTGAACGGGGAGAGGATTCTCCCTGCGGAGAGTGTATAAGCTGTCAGACCTTTGAAAGCGGAAATAATCCGGATATTATTTATGTTAGGCGCAAAGAGGGCGACAGAGAGATCAAAGTGGATACGGTCAGGAATGTTATCAATAAAAATATTGAGGTCAAACCTTACCGCAACAGGTACAAGGTTTTTATTATTGAAGATGCCGACACTATGAATACGGCAGCCCAGAACGCCTTTTTAAAAACCTTGGAAGAGCCGCCGGAATATGCGGTCTTTCTTTTGCTTGCGGAAAACTATAATAAGCTGCTTGTTACGGTTCTGTCCAGATGCCAGAGATTTAAAATGCAAAGTATACCCTCCCCCGTAATCAAGGATTACCTTACCTTAAACAAGGGAATAGGGGCGGAAAATGCACAGCTGGCAGCGCTGTATTCACAGGGCAGTATAGGAAAAGCTATGGAACTTTCCGCTTCGGAGGAGTTTAATTCTCTCAGGAAAGTGGTTATGGACACGACTGTCAGGCTGTTGGAAACTGATTTAATCGGTATGTATGAGCTTGCGGCATCAGCCGAGGAGTACAAAGACAGTGTTGATGCTTTCCTTGACATTATGTATTTACTTTACAGGGATTGCCTTGTATACAAGCAAACAGGGAGAAATGAGCTGCTTATACAGGGTGACAATATTGATGTAATTAAGCGTATATGCGGCATACTTGATACAAGAAGGCTCATACGTGGTTGTGAGCTTATCGGCAATGCTGCGGAAGCAATACGCAGAAGAGGCGATTTTCAGCTTGTAATTGAAGATCTTTTTTTTAAGTTAAAGGAGAAATAAGGATGTTGGTGCTTGGTGTCAGGTTTAAAAAGGCGGGTAAGATATATTACTTTGAGCCTTTGAATGAAAAATGCGAACGAGGAGAGGCTGTTATTGTGGAAACAGCCCGGGGAATAGAATACGGTACAGTGGAACTGCCACAAAAGGAAGTGCCGGAGGATGAGCTTGTACTGCCTCTTAAAAAGGTAATACGTGTGGCAACGGAGGAGGATAGGGCAGCCTTTGAGGCTAACAAGGAGAAGGAAAAGGAAGCCTTTAATATCTGCCTTGAAAAAATCGCTAAGCATAAACTGGATATGAAACTGGTTGATGCGGAGATTACCTTTGACGGTAATAAGATTATTTTTTACTTTACTTCAAGCGGCAGGGTGGATTTCCGAGAGCTTGTCAAGGATCTGGCATCCGTGTTCAGGGTCAGGATTGAGCTCAGGCAGATAGGCGTCAGGGATGAGGCTAAAATGCTTAACGGTATAGGCGTATGCGGCAGAACCCTCTGCTGTGCCACCTTTTTAAGTGATTTTCATCCTGTAAGCATAAAGATGGCTAAGGATCAGGGACTTTCACTTAATCCTTCCAAGATTTCGGGGGTTTGCGGAAGGCTCATGTGCTGTCTTCAATATGAGCAGGAGGCATATGAACACCTTATAAAGGCTTTACCAAAGGAAGGAGATATAATCTCCACCCCGGAGGGCGACGGAGAAGTGCTTAGCGTAAATGTGCTTAAGCAGACGATAAAGGCGGCTGTACGTCCCGATCCGAAGCAAGAGGTGCATGTAAGTTATTTTG
>CALWRD010000083.1 GCA_944383875.1 uncultured Clostridia bacterium
GTTGAAGATGTCCTCCCTCTGGAGTCTGACATCAACGCCTATTTCCTCACCGCACTTCTTAAGCTCGTCCACAACATCGTCAAACTTATGTGAACAGGTGGAAAGGTCCACCACCATCATCATATTAAAGTAACCTGAAACTATAGTCTGGGAAATATCAAGGATATTTATTTCCTCCTTGGCAAGATAGTTGCATACGGCAGCCATAATGCCCACTCTGTCCTTACCCAGTACAGTAATTATTCCTTTCATACTCAGCCTCCTAAAGCAGTTTAATTTCTGTGCTAATGGTTAATTATATCACAGGCGGCGGTAAATGGCAATGACGAAACCTGCGGATTTTGTAATTTAACATAAAAATACACCCCGAAGCTATTCAAGGTCATTTCAGAATGCTCTCGGGGTGCAAAATTCATTATTTTATTTACAAGGCTTCATCAGCGCTCCCATGTGGTTTCACCACGAAGAATAGGCTCGCCTGTGTCATAATCAGTAAAATAAAAGCTTATATCAAACCTTACAGAGCTATACTTCGTATCCTTATCCACATTTATTATGATAAGTCTGCTGTCAATAAGCGGGTTGCTTATGGCAGGGGTAACATCATCCATGGTTACGCAAAGGGCACCATCGGAAACGGAAATGTCCTTTATGATAAACTCATCCTGAATATTTTCCGCTATGGCGCAGGCTATAATAAGGTTCTGATTTGCGGACCAGTTTTTACCGTATTCGGTATTGATTCGGTCCTTAAGGTTTTCTCCGTTGATTGCGGGATGGGTGGAAATAAATTCCTCCAGTTCAGCCTTTGAGGCAATTTCAAAAACAGTACCGTTTTCTATTAATGATAAATCCATTCCGGTATATATTTCGCTGCCACCGTTCATCCTTGAAATAATAAGGCTGTCGGGCTGAATTTCACGGTTCATCTCTGTTTCCACAGGCAGCTCATAACCATTGTTGAGGGTTTTATAAAGGGCTAATGTAGCGTCGTTTGCAGTTAAAATACCGCTGAAATCCAAATCAAAACGGGCAGCCAGCTCAGCATCGGTAATTTCATTCGGAAGTTCCCCTGTCCTTGCCGCAGTCAGTATGACGCTTGCATCTGCCGCAGTCAATAAGCCGTCACCGTTGGCATCCCCGTAAACCACATCTGCAGCATAAACCGCAGATGAAAATGGCAGAAATGTCATTGAAAGCAATAATGCCAAATACTTTTTCATATTGTTCCCTCCTCATATAAATGCCAACAATCTATCATATTATATTTATAATTATAACCCAATATAAGCTTTATTTCAACATTTATTTTCCCCAAATTCGACAATTTAAATCAGACATATTGCACAAACCGATAAAAAAAGGCTCGGTATAATTCCCGAACCTTAATGCCCTGCATAGGATCAAAATTCACTTAATTATTTCAACAGGCAGAGTCACCGTTATATCGGTACCCACATCAAGCTTGCTTTCAAGCTTAATGCTGCCCTTATAGTAATTAACAACGTGCTTGACAATGGCAAGACCAAGTCCCGTGCCTGCGGTCTTTTTGCTCCTGCCCTTATCCACCCTATAGAAACGTTCAAAGACCCTTGACTGACTCTCAGGCGGTATACCTATACCCGTATCGGAGACCTTAAGGGTAAAGACATCGCCCCCGGTTGCACTGACGGTAACGGAGCCGTTGGGCTTATTGTACTTAACGGCATTTACTATAAGGTTGTTGAAAAGCTGATACATCTTTTTATAATCAGCCTTAACGCAGATATTGCCGCAGTCGGTAAAGAGGGAAACATTTTTTTCCTTTGCCATAGGTGTAACACTCTGGAATATATCCCTGATGAGCAGGGAGATGCTTACAGGACTTTCGCTGTCGGCATTTTTGCCGTTTTCAAGCCTCGATATGGTAAGAATGTCGTTTATAAGTCCCGTCATATTTCCTGCCTCGGTCTTTATTCTCTGCAAGAACTCCTCACGCTGATCCTCGCTGTACTTAATACCGGAAGTAAGCAACTCCGCATAGCCCTGTATGGAAGTAATTGGGGTCTTGAGCTCGTGGGAGGCATTTGAGAAAAACTCCTGCCGCATATTTTCCGACTCTCTGTCCCCTGTTACATCATGCATAAAGACAATGGCACCATCGACGGCATTTTCAAAGGCGCTGCTGTTTACCTTGTTTATATTAATGCTGAATATACGTCCGTTTGCATCCGTCAGGTCAAAACTCTGCTCAATCCCGGTTTCAAATGCCGCATCTATAGCGTTTGTTATTTGCAGATTTTGAGTATAATAAAGGATATTTTTTCCGTACTCCCTTGACTTGCAGCCTATAACCTCCATGGCAGTCTTGTTGATGGTCATTACATTGCCCTTGTTATCCAGCAATATCAAGCCTTCCTGCATATTGTCAAGGATATAGGCAGTCTTTTTCTTCTCGTAATGTATATCCCCGATGGTCTTTTCAATACGCTTGGAAAGGGTATTGATTGCATCGGTAATGGAGTTGATCTCATCATATTTGCAGTGGGGCAGATTAAGTGAAGCATTGTAGCTTTTAATCTTTGAAAGCCTTTCGCATATTGCCGTAAGGGGCCCAGTTATGCTGTTTGCAAAACGTCTGGAAAGCAGCAGGGAAAGAGCAAAGATAAGCACACAGCTTAAGGAAATGGCAGGTATCAAAGCCCGTGCAAAATAGAGTCTGCCCTTGTATGGCTCGGAAAGGCGCAGTATATACTCCCCGTTATCGGACAGGGAAGCAGCATATATAAGCTCGGTACGCATGGTGGTGGAATAACGTATATTTGTGCCCTGTCCCGTTTCAAGAGCCTCTTCCACTTCCGGGCGTGTAAGATGATTATCCTCTTCTATATCATTTGACGCATCAGAATCGGCAACCACCCTGCCGTCACGTTTAATCACCGTCAGTCTTGCGCTGCTGTCAAGTATACCATCCAGCTCCGCCGTCTGGGCATCAATGTCTCCGTCATATTCCAGACTGTAGTCAATAACGTGCAAAGTATCCATCAGATGAAGTTCCGTCTGATTAAGGTTAAAATTGGCAAAAATAACACAAAACAGTATGCTGACAATGGCAAGGCAGATAACGGTAATAAGCATAAAGCCTCTTAAAACCGCATTTTTCATTTCTTACCTCCTCTTTCTTTTGATGTCTGCGATGCCGGTTGCAAACTGCGTGGTTGCAGACTTCAAAATTTCGATTAAATTTAAGTTTTTGAATAGTTTGTACTTTTCAAAAAAAGCTTTTACTTTTATATTCAGTCCGTGGTGGCTCTGTAGCCCATACCCCTTACGGTCTTAATGTATTCACAGTATTTGCCCAGCTTCTGGCGCAGGGTACGTATGTGTATATCTACGGTTCTTGTTTCCCCTGTATATTCGTAACCCCAGATTTTATTAAGCAGCTCATTTCTGGATACAACACGGTGATTGTTTTCCACAAGATATTTAAGCAGCTCAAACTCCTTAAGGGTAAGGGTAATGCGCTGACCCTCCGCAAGCACCTCTCCGGTATTTGTATTAATGGTAAGGGCACCCATGGTAAGGGAGCCGCTGTCGGGCTTGCTTGATGCATTGGCACGGCGCAGCAGAGAACGTATCCTCGCCATCAGTTCAAGTACGCTGAAAGGCTTGGTAACATAGTCGTCGGCACCCATATCAAGTCCTATTATCTTGTCCAGCTCACTGTCCTTTGCTGTCAGCATTATAATCGGAAGATTCGGATTTTTGTACTCGGTACGTATCTGCTTGACCGCCTGAGTACCCTCCATTCCCGGCAGCATTATGTCGAAAATAGCAAGGTCCGGCTCAGTCTGCTCCATAGCCACAAGAGCATCCTCGGCGCTTTCATATGCATATACCGTGTAACCGTAGCCCTCCAAAGCTATTTTGATAAGCTCGCGGATATTATCATCATCTTCTGTTACAAATATCCTTGTATTCATATGGATAATCTCCTTTTCTTTTGATAAAACTTTTGCTTTTATAAAGAAAAGCTTTTTTATTAAGAGAAATACAAATCAAGCAGCGTCCCTGCAGTACCAAAGAATAAATCTTTGTATGAACCGGGCTTCACAGCTTTCAGCCTGTTTCCTTTCGGAATTAATTCTTTACGCAGCTAACCGCAGAATATGCAAGTCCTTTTGCATAGCAGCAGGCGCAAATTCAAGGTTAAGGGGCGATTTGTATTTTCCTTTATATGTACGCTGTTAAAACTACTTTAACACAGTTTGATTATAAGTGCTTTTTTGCTGTTTTTATACGGGAAAACGGTATATTTTTTGTAAAATGTATGTAAAGCCTCAGCCAAAAAGCCCTGTTTTTCGCCAAAAATACAAATTTTACAAGGATTTTACTTATATCAGTGCGGACAGGAACATCTCATAGGCGTCAGCCCAATCCTCAATGGGATAAGTCGCTCCGCCGTTGGTACTTTTCAAAAGATTATCACAGAGGGTCTGATTAAGTGTGAATATTTCCCCAACAGTTATGGGACAGTCGTTTTCACAGGCTATACGGCAAAATTCATCCAATGGGTCTGCTGCATTCCTTGTAGCAAGGAGCTGCGCCTTCAGGTCGTGGTTTTCAAGGGCAAGCTTAAGGAGCTTATCAAGTGAGGGATTCATAGCATTACTTCCTTTCATATAGAGTATTTTTACTTATTATACCCCTGCAAATTTGGCAAAATAAGTCTTGACTTGGCTTAAAAGCTATGTTATAATTTTTGTCTGTGCGATGGCATGTAAATACAGCCGTCGGCAAAGAGGAGAAATATCCTTGCTCTTGCCAAAAGGCGAGGGCCAAAGTCCAAAAGGAGGTGTAAATTCAATGAAGAAGTATGAATTAACAGTGGTTATCAACCCTAACCTTGACGAGGAGGCTGTTAAGGCAGAGCTTGCTGCTGTACAGGCACTTGTTGAGAGATTTGGCGGTACTATCGAAAAGGTTGACGAGTGGGGCAAGAGAAGACTTGCTTACGAGATCAACAAGGTAAACGAGGGCTTCTACACATTCATTACCTTCAGCTCAGAGGCTTCTACTCCTGTAGAGCTTGAGCAGCGTATGCGTATCAGGGAGAATGTGCTCCGTTACTTAATTATTGCTCAAGAGGATTAATCGGAGGTGATCGCCTTATGAACAAAGTTATATTGCTTGGAAGAATGGCGAGAGATCCCGAGGTCAGGTATACTCAATCGGCAGAGCCTTTGGCTGTGTGCAGTTTTGCCGTGGCGGTTGACAAGCCCTATTCAAGAAACAGGCAGGAAGGCGAAGCCACTGCCGACTTTATCAACTGTGTTTGCTTCGGCAAGCGTGGGGAAAATATCGGTCAGTATTTCCGCAAGGGCAATCGCATCGCCCTTACAGGTCGTATCCAGACAAGGAACTACACCGACCAGCAGGGCAACAAGCGCTATGTTACCGAGGTCGTAGTTGACGACTTTGAATTTGTTGAGTCCAAGGCAGAGAGGGCGGCATCCGGCAGCTCAAGTGAGTTTCCACAGTATTCCGCACCTGCAAAGAACAACGATTCCGCACCGGACGGCTTCTTTTTCTCGGATGATGACAGTGCCGATGACAGTGATTTACCGTTTTTCTAAAATTTTAAAGGAGGTTAATAATCATGGTTAATAAAAAGCGTGGCAGAAGAAAAAAGCGTGTTTGTGCATTCTGTGCAGAACAGGCAACTTCTATAGATTACAAGGACGTAGCTAAGCTCCGTAAGTATGTTTCCGAGAGAGGCAAGATCCTCCCAAGGAGAATTACAGGCAACTGCGCTAAGCATCAGAGAATGCTTACCACAGCTGTTAAGAGAGCAAGGCATATCGCTTTACTGGCTTACGTACAGGAATAATATAATAAGACCGTTTGCAATGGCAGACGGTCTTTTTTTATGCCGGCATAAAAAGCAGATTTCTATACTTAATTGAAAAGTTCAAAAATAAATTTATCTGCGTTAAGAAGTTTTTAGCGTGCCTGTCGAATTTCTTGAAATTCGATATAGCATTAAGAAAACTTTAGCAGATACAAAATTTATTTTCATTTGTGTCAATTAAGTATAGGTTTTGGTAAAACCTGAGTTAAAAATCTTTTTATTTTTACAACATAAAACTACTATTTTTTCTTTTCTCTTAATCCCACAATGGGATTCCTACTTTTCTACGAGAAAAGTAGGCAAAAGCGCCGCTTTTCCGAGGTGCGGAGCACGGCTTAGGGGCGGGAACACCGCCCCTAAGAACCCGCATTTACCCCTAGGGCATTCGCAGCGATTTTCTTAACGCCGCCTGTTTTATAGGCGGCTAAAAATCTTTGCAAATGCTTTTGTTGGAACTTTAGTTGGATGCTTTTGAAAGGTTGCTTTTCTTAACCCATAGATTATGATACTATATTATAAGTTTAGTTGTTTACGTTAAATTGGCTATATTTTGAAACAAAGCGGTAATTTGTTTTCTAACAGTTTAAATTAAATACTTAGGACAAACGAAACTAACCTATTAATATTCCTTTTCCTAAAAAATTATATCTACACTTCGGGCAAACGAATCTACCTAACAATAACAACCACTTAAAACTTCAACAACAGCATTTGCTGTAATTTTTTAGCCGCCTATAAAACAGGCGGCGTTAAAAAAAATTAAGGCAAATGCCTGAACGATGAAATGCGGGTTCTTAGGGGCGGTGTTCCCGC
>CALWRD010000084.1 GCA_944383875.1 uncultured Clostridia bacterium
TAGGGGAGGGCTATCATCAATTCTATGGTGGACCTCACGCCGAGGTCAATGCCTTTAACAATGCTGTTGAAGACGTCAGCGGAGCGGATATGTATGTTACCCTGGAGCCCTGCGCTCACTACGGCAAAACGCCCCCATGTGCCCACAACATAGTAAAGCACAAAATCAAACGTGTATTCATAGGTATGAAGGATCCTAACCCCCTTGTTTCAGGCAAAGGCATTGAAATACTTGAAAAAGCCGGCATTGAGGTCATATGCGGAGTAGATGAGGACGAATGTCGCAGGCTTAACCTCGTTTTCCTTAAATATATAACAAGCGGTACACCCTTTGTTGTAATGAAAAGCGCCATATCCCTTGACGGAAAAATCGCAACCTATACAGGCAAATCCCGCTGGATTTCTTCAGAAGGCTCCCGTAAGGCAGTACAATATATGCGGAAGGCGTTAAGCGGAATTATGTTAGGGATAAATACTGTGCTTGCTGATAATCCCCGTCTTACCTGCCGCCTTGAAAACTCAAAAAATCCGGTTAAAATTGTGGTAGATTCCACACTTAAAATCCCCGAGGATGCTGTATTGCTTAATGAACTGCCGGACACACGTTGCATAATTGCCGTAGGAAACAACTATGACAAGGCAAAGGCGGAAAGGCTTAGCAGCAGGGGCGCCGAAATTATTCAGGCAGCTGATGATAAGGGAAAAGTGGATTTAAGGCTTCTTATGGATGAGCTTGGTAAGATGAAGATAGACAGCATACTGCTGGAGGGTGGGGGGACACTTAATTTTTCCGCTCTGAAAGCAGGTATAGTGGATATGGCGGTTTCATTTATAGCGCCTATGATCATAGGCGGCTCCGAAGCAAAGACCCCTGTTGAGGGTATGGGCTTTGAAAATATTGAAGAGGCTGTCCATTTACAGGATGTGCATATTAAAGAATACTGCGGCGATTGCCTTATTTACGGTTATATAGCGAGGTGATATGTTTGTTTACCGGAATAGTTGAAGAAATAGGAACGATACTTAAAACCGGCAGCAGCCTGAAAATCTCTGCATCCGAAATTTTAAATGATGTACACATAGGTGACAGCATTGCTGTAAATGGTATATGCCTGACCGTAACGGCATTTGATACAGGCAGCTTCACCGTCGACGCCATGCCGGAAACATACAAACGAACTGCATTAAAAAGCCTGAGCTGCGGCTCAAAGGTCAATCTTGAACGTGCCATGGCTGCAAACGGCAGATTCGGAGGTCATATAGTAAGCGGTCACATTGACGGAACAGGCAGAATATCGGACTACAGGAATGACGGAAATGCAATATGGATGACTGTTACAACAGACAGGGAGCTGCTTAAATACATAGCTCCAAAGGGCTCTGTTGCAATAGACGGCGTCAGCCTTACTGTAGTGGATAGTCTGAGGGATAGTTTTTCGGTTTCACTCATTCCCCACACATCCTCCGTCACCACCCTTACTTCTCACAGGTCTGGGGACATTGTAAATATAGAAACCGATGTGCTTGCAAAATATATCGGGCACTTGCTAAGCTTTAACGAAGGGCATAAACAGCTTGATATGAACTTTTTAATCAACTGCGGTTTTTGAAAGGAGATTTCTATGTTCAGATATAATAGGATTGAAGAGGCTATTGAAGATATAAAAAACGGTAAGATGATAATAGTTACCGATGATGAGGGCAGAGAAAATGAAGGTGACCTTATTATGGCAGCGGAAAAGGTAACAGGAGAGGCAATCAACTTTATAGCCACCTATGCCAAGGGGCTTATATGTATGCCTGCCTCAGCGGATATGCTCTCCCGTCTGCAAATTGAGCCTATGACGGAGCATAACACCGACAATCACTGTACCGCCTTTACCGTGTCAATAGACCATGTTGATACCACAACAGGCATATCAGCATACGAAAGAGCAGAAACGGTGCTTAAGTTTGTTTCCGATGATGCAAAGCCCGAAGATTTTCGTCGCCCCGGTCATATTTTCCCCCTTGCCGCAAAAGCCGGCGGAGTTCTTGAGCGTGAGGGTCATACAGAGGCTACCGTTGACCTTGCAAGACTGGCAGGATTTAAACCCTGCGGTATCTGCTGTGAAATAATGAACGATGACGGACATATGGCACGTACCCCCGATTTAATTAAGTTTGCACAGGAACATTCCCTTAAATTTATTACTGTAGAGGCATTGAAAAAGTATATACTGGAGCATGGGCTTTACGTAGAAAAGGCGGTGACCACCACTCTTCCAACGGATTTTGGTGAATTCAATATTTCCGGCTTTATTGACCATAGAACAGGGAAAAATCACATCGCCCTTACCATGGGTGATTTCAGTGACGGCTCCCCCGTTCTGACCCGTATACATTCCGAATGTCTGACAGGGGACGTGCTTACCTCCCACCGCTGTGACTGCGGCAATCAATACAGGGCAGCCCTCAAGGCAATATCCGAAATGGGCAGAGGAGCACTCTTATATATGCGCCAGGAGGGCAGGGGCATAGGCATAATCAACAAGCTTAAGGCATACGAGCTGCAAAACAGAGGTATGGACACCGTAGAGGCAAACCTTGCCTTGGGCTTTCCAGAGGATATGAGAAAATACGATACCGCCGCATATATGCTCAGGGAGCTTGGTATAAGCAAAGTCGAACTTATGACAAATAACCCTAAAAAAATAAGTGGGCTTACCGAGTATGGGATTGAAGTAGTCAAGCGGGTTCCTATTGAAGTCAAGCACAGCCATACAGCTGACTTTTATATGCATACAAAAAAAATAAAAATGGGACACATACTTGTCAATGAAAATTAAGGAGGCAGAACAAAATGAAGAAACTTGAAGGAAATCTTATAGGCAGCGGCAAAAAATTTGCCATAGTTGCAAGCAGATTTAATGAATTTATTGTTAGCAAACTTATTAGCGGCGCAGAGGACGGACTTGTAAGGCATGGGGTAGATGATGACAATATTACCCTTGCATGGGTACCCGGTGCTTTTGAAATACCCCTTATTGCAAAAAAGCTTGCAAAAAGCGGAAAATATGACGCTGTAATTTGTCTTGGGGCTGTTATAAAAGGCTCCACATCCCATTATGATTATGTTTGTGCGGAAGTATCAAAGGGCATTGCAGCTGTGGGACTTGATACGGAAGTACCTGTTATATTCGGTATACTTACCACCGACAATATTGAGCAGGCAATCGAAAGAGCAGGCACAAAGGCAGGCAACAAGGGATACGATGCCGCTGTTACCGCCATTGAGATGGTTAATTTGTCCGAGGTAATGTAAAATGGACATTCATAAAATCACTGACAATAAGAAGGAATTTATCGAGCTTTTACTTTTGGGCGATGAGCAGGAAAGTATGATAGACAAATACTTAGATGCAGGAGATATGTATGTAATGTATGATAAAAAGCCCGTTGCACAGTGTGTTGTGCTTAACCTTGGCGACGGTGTCTATGAACTTAAAAATATCTCCGTATCACCCGAATATCAGGGCAAAGGAATCGGTTCCAAGTTAATTGACTTTATATCAGAAACATACAAATCATCAGGCAAAGAGCTTATAGTTGGCACAGGGGAAAACCCCGATACCCTCGGATTTTATCAAAAGAACGGTTTTACCTATTATAAGCGAATAAAAAACTTCTTTACCGATAATTACGATCATCCCATTTATGAAAATGGCATTATGCTTCAGGATATGGTATATTTAAAAAGAAAATTTTAATGATTTAACTGCATCTTTACGGTGCAGTTTTTTTTATTTAAGGGTAGAATATTTCCCTCAAATGTTATATAATGATTAAAGATGATTATTTGATTATTTCGGAGGAATATATGAGGTATATTGCTGATTTACATGACGGAGAAAGAGTAGTTGATTTCTACCTTTGCAAAACAAAGCAGACCTTTCAGTCTAAGGCAGGTAAAAACTATCTTTCCCTTACACTTCAGGATAAAACAGGTACAATAAATGCAAAAGTCTGGGATCTTACCAACGGCATACAAAGCTTTGAGGCAGGAGACTTTATTAAAATAGATGCCCTTGTACAAACCTATCAAAATGATCTGCAGCTGAATGTACACAAAATACGCAAAGGACACGAAGGGGAATATGATCCTGCGGACTATGTTCCCACTACCGACAAGGATGTTGACGAGCTTTATAAAAAACTTGACCAGTATATTGACAGTATAAAAAATACATACATAAAAGAATTACTGATTAATATCTTTAAAAAACATCCTGTTATCGCGCCAAAGTTTAAAACCCATACTGCCGCCAAGACAATGCATCACAATTATTTGGGCGGTTTGCTTGAACATACAATATCAGTAACCGATATATGCGAATTTTTTGCAAACCATTACCCTGCTGTTGACAGGGATTTGCTTATTTCAACGGCGCTTTTGCACGATGTGGGTAAAATACTGGAGCTTTCCGACTTTCCTAATATAGACTATACCGATGACGGGGAGCTGCTGGGACATATTGTCATGGGTTCAGAGCTGATAAGCGAAGAGGCTGACAAAATAGATGGCTTTCCAAAACAGCTTAAGTCCCTTATAAAACATTCTATTCTTTCACACCATGGCGAGTTTGAATACGGCTCTCCCAAGCTTCCCAAAACACTTGAGGCATTTCTTTTGCATGCAGCCGACGATACAGACGCAAAGGAGCGTATGTTTGAAGATATAGTTAACTCCAATAACACCATGGGTGTATGGGCAGGATACAATAAGATGCTTATGAGAAACATACGTAAAACAGAATATAAGGACTGAAAAGATGGAATTTAAAAAAAATGACCGTTATGTGCTTGATATAACAGATATAGGCGTCAACGGAGAAGGCATAGGCAAGATCGAAGGCTACACCTTTTTTGTGGACCGTGCGCTGCCGGGAGAGACTGTCGAGATCATTGCTACCAAACTTAAGAAAAGCTACGGCTACGGTAGGCTTATGAATATAATTTCTCCATCCCCGGACAGGGTAACACCACTCTGTCCCGTTGCGGATAAATGCGGCGGATGCTCACTTCAGCATCTTTCCTATGATGCCCAGCTTAATTTTAAAACCGAAAAAGTAAGACAAAACTTAATAAGAATAGGCGGTTTTGTTTCACCCGACGTTATGCCGACTATCGGTATGACCGAACCATACAGATACAGGAATAAGGCACAGTACCCCGTCAGTGTGATCAATGGAAAAACCGTATGCGGATTTTATGCCTCCCACAGTCACAGAGTAATACCCTGTGATGACTGCCTTATAGGGCAGTCCGAAAATAAAACTATTATTTCGTATATAAAAGCATTTATGGATAGGTATAATCTCAGCGCCTATGATGAAACAACTCATACCGGCTTAGTCCGTCATATCGTTATTAAATCGGCTGTTAACACAGGGGAGGTTATGGTCTGTCTTGTCATTAATGCAAAAGACTTTAAGCTAAAGCAGGAACTTGTTGATGCTCTGTCAAGCCTTTTGTATATCAAAAGCATTGTGATCAATTATAACAGGGACAAAACCAACGTAATAATTGGACAAACTTCCGAAACCATATATGGCAGCAGTACAATTACCGATACAATAGGCAGTCTTAAATTTAATATATCGCCGCTTTCCTTTTTTCAGGTAAATCCTGTGCAGACAGAAAAACTGTATCAGACCGCTTTGGACTTTGCAGACCTTACCGGTACAGAAACCGTTATTGACGCTTACTGTGGTATAGGCACTATCTCTCTATTCCTTGCACAAAAAGCTGAAATGGTTTACGGTGTTGAAATTATACCGGAGGCAATAGATGCTGCTAAGGAAAACGCAAAGCTTAACGGAATAACAAATGCTGAATTTTTCGCCGGAAAGTCAGAGGAAATAGTTCCACTTCTGTATAGGGAAAAGGGCATCTCTGCCGATACCGTTGTGGTTGATCCTCCTCGTAAAGGCTGCGAGGAAAGCTTGCTTGAGCTGTTGCTGAATATGGCGCCCCAAAAAATAGTCTATGTTTCCTGCGACAGCGCCACACTTGCAAGAGATTTAAAAATCCTTTGTCGTGATAAATATACTATTTCAAAAATTCAGCCCATAGATATGTTTCCACATAGTACGCACGTTGAGACGGTTGTTTTGCTTTCCAAGGGAGAAATCGACTCGAAAAAAGTGCGGGTGGAGTTCTCGCTGGAGGATATGGATATGTCCGGGTTCCAGAAGG